>NZ_JAMYLP010000079.1:0-27697 GCF_040318085.1 Mesorhizobium sp. M1322 | reverse complement strand
CCCCACCGCCGCCTGCGGCGGCACCTCCCCCTCATGGGGGGAGGAAATACTCTTCTACGTTGCCTCCCGCGGTCATCATGCCGACATCGGCGGCACGGCGCCCGGCTCGATGACGCCGCTCGCCACCACGGTCGACGAGGAAGGCGTGCTGTTCGACAATTTCCGCATCGTCGATCGCGGCCGGTTCCGCGAGAAGGAACTGGAGACGCTGCTCACCGACCACTCCTACCCGGCACGCAATCCGCACCAGAACATCGCCGACCTCAAGGCGCAGATTGCCGCCAATGAAAAGGGCGTTGCTGAACTCCGCAAGATGGTCGCGCATTTCGGCCTTGGCGTGGTTGAAGCCTATATGGGTCACGTCCAGGACAATGCCGCCGAAAGCGTGCGCCGCGTGCTGGAGCGGTTGCCCGACAGTTCCGTATACGAGTATCCGACCGACACCGGCCAGGTGATCAAGGTCAAGATCTCGATCGACCGGCAGAAGCGTGAGGCGACCGTCGATTTCACCGGCACGTCGCCGGTCATGAAGAACAATTTCAACGCTCCCGAGCCGGTCGCCCGCGCGGCCGTGCTCTATGCCTTCCGCGTCATGGTCGAGGACATGATCCCGATGAATGCCGGCTGTCTGAGACCGATCAACATCATTATTCCCCAGGGTTGCATGCTGAAGCCGACCTACCCGGCCGCGGTCGTCGCCGGCAATGTCGAGACCTCCCAGCATGTCACCAATGCGCTGTTCGGCGCCATGGGCGCGATGGCCAACGCGCAGGGCACGATGAACAACCTCACCTTCGGCAACAAGCAGTACCAATATTACGAGACGATCTGCTCCGGCTCGCCGGCAGGCCGGATGAACAACGGTCGCGGCTTTGCCGGAACCTCCGGCGTCCACACCCACATGACCAATTCGCGCCTAACCGACCCGGAAGTGCTGGAACTGCGTTTCCCCGTCCTGCTCGAGGATTTCCACATCCGCGAAGGCTCCGGCGGCAAAGGCAAATGGAGGGCCGGCGACGGCACCGAGCGCACCATCCGTTTTCTCGAAAAGATGGAGTGCGCCATCCTGTCCTCGCATCGCAACCGCCCGCCACAAGGCCTGGATGGCGGCGGCGATGGCGAGGTCGGCTCGACCAAGGTCCACCGCAAGGATGGCCGCATCGAAGTCCTGAAGGCTTGCGACCAGACCGTGCTGGATGCCGGTGAAGCCATCATCGTGACGACGCCGACGCCCGGCGGATTTGGCGAGGCCTGAGCTCGCCTCAACAGACTGTCACCGGCCTGTCATAACGCTGCGCTACCCGCTTGCGCCAGAGCAAACGGGGAATCGCCTTGTCATGACGGATCTTTCCGGAGAACTGGTTTTTCGCCGCGGCAAGGAAGTTGGCAAGGCCGTCTACCAGAACCGCCCGCTGTCGAAGGCCGGCCTCTCCGAGCGGCTCTTTGCGTTGCTGTTTTCCGGCCTCGTCTACCCGCAGATCTGGGAAGACCCCGACGTCGACATGGAGGCGATGCAGCTTGGGCAGGGCCATCGCGTCGTCACCATCGCCTCGGGCGGCTGCAACATCCTCGCCTATCTAACCCGGTCGCCCGAGAGGATCGACGCCGTCGATCTCAACGCCGCCCATATCGCGCTGAACCGCATGAAACTCGAAGCGGTGCGACATCTGCCGTCGCAGGGTGACCTGTTCCGTTTCTTCGGCGCTGCCGAGACCCGTCACAATTCGCAAGCCTACGATCGCTTCATCGCGCCGCATCTCGACCCGGTCAGCCGCCATTATTGGGAACATCGCAACTGGCGCCGGCGTCGCCGCATCGCCGTCTTCGACCGCAATTTCTATCAGACCGGGCTGCTCGGCCTGTTCATTGCCATGGGCCATCGTACCGCCAGATTGTTCGGTGTCGACCCGGCCGGCATCATGGAAGCCAAAAGCCTCGCCGACCAGCGCCGCTTCTTCGACGAAAAGCTGGCGCCGGTCTTCGAAAGGCCGCTGCTGAAATGGGCCACCTCGCGAAAAGCCTCGCTGTTCGGGCTCGGCATTCCGCCGGCCCAGTATGATTCGCTGATCACCTCGGGCGACGGCACCATGGCCAGCGTGCTGAAGGCCCGGCTGGAAAAGCTCGCTTGTGATTTTCCGCTAGAGAACAACTATTTCGCATGGCAGGCTTTTGCCCGCCGCTACCCGAATCCCGGCGAGGCGGCGCTGCCCGCCTATCTCGAAAAGCGCAACTACAAGACGATCCGCAACAATGTCGACCGCGTCGCCATCCACCATACCAATCTGATCGAATTCCTTGCCGGCAAGGATGCCGCTTCCGTCGACCGCTTCGTCCTTCTCGACGCGCAGGACTGGATGACCGACGACCAGCTCAATGCGCTGTGGGCCGAAATTACCCGCACCGCGTCGAACGGTGCTCGCGTCATCTTCCGCACCGCGGCCGAACCTAGCCTGTTGCCCGGCCGGGTCTCGAATTCGCTGCTCGACCAGTGGAGCTATGCGGACGAGGCGTCGCGCGAATTCTCGGCCCGCGACCGTTCGGCCATCTATGGCGGCTTCCACCTTTATGTGAAGCAGGCCGCATGAGCACGACCAAACTGCCGGCCGGGCACGGTAAACCCCCGGCCGGGCACGGCAAACCGCCGGCCGGGCACGGCGAACCGCCGGCCGGGCACGCCGAGCTGATGGACGGCGTCTACCGCTGGCAGCGCCACATCTACGACCTGACCCGCAAATATTACCTGCTCGGCCGCGACCGGCTGATATCAGGGCTGGATGTGCCCGCCGGAGGCACCGTGCTCGAACTCGGCTGCGGCACCGGCCGCAACATCATCCTCGCCGCCCGCCGCTATCCCGACGCCCGCTTCTGCGGTCTCGATATTTCGGCCGAAATGCTGGAAACGGCCACGGCTGCCATTGCCCGCGAAGGCCTGTCCGGCCGCGTCAAGCTGGCGCGCGGCGACGCCACTGATTTCGACGCGAAAGCGCTGTTCTCTGTGGAAAGTTTCGACCGCATTTTTGTCTCGTATTCGCTGTCGATGATCCCCGGTTGGGAGAAGACGGTTTCCGCGGCACTTGCAGCCCTGTCGCCTAGCGGTTCGCTGCATGTCGTCGATTTCGGCCAGCAGGAGGCCCTGCCCCGCTGGTTCCGCACGCTGTTGCGCGGTTGGCTGAGAAAATTCCACGTCGAGCCGCGTCAATCCCTGCGGGACGTCCTGGAATCGGAATCTGCAAGAGTCGGCGCAACCCTTCGGTTTAGAACGCTTTATCGCGGTTACGCCTGGCTGGCCAAGATCGCCGTCTAGTATCAATGTTCTGATTTCTGCCGCGGGAAGGCTGCTCAGCTCCTCAGTAAGGTGGGGTTGAATTCGGCTAAATCACATTGCCATATGACCCAAGGAGTGGTACATCAGCTCATCGCTGGCAGCATAGGATGATCATCGGCTTTAGAGACGGATGGCTGCGGGCCTTCTTCGTGGATGACACTCACTCCCGCAACATTCCGTCCGATCTCGAAAGCCGCTTATTCCGCAAGCTCCAGATGATTGACGACGCAGTGATCGATCAGGATTTGCGTGTGCCGCCCAGCAACCATTTCGAGAAGTTGCGCGGCAATCTAGAAGGCTTCCATTCGATCCGTGTCAACAAACAATGGCGGCTGGTCTTCCGCTGGGATGGTGGCCGGGGTGAAGCGTCGGACATCTATCTCGACGACCACGGTTATAAGTGAGGTGAAGACATGTTGATGACCGCACGCAAGCCAGCAACGGTTGGCGAAATTCTTACCGAAGAATTCATGCAGCCACTCGGCCTGACACAGGCAACTTTGGCCGAAGCTATGGGCGTCCAGCGCAAGCATGTGAACGAATTGTGCAACGACCGCCGTAATGTGACGGCGGCAACCGCGCTCATTCTGGCGCGGGTGTTTGGTAACAGCCCGGATTTCTGGTTGAACGTCCAACGCCGCAGCGATCTTTGGGCGGTTATGAATTCGCCCGACGAGCGGGCGCGTGTTTATCGTGCAAGGCCTTTGGCGACAGCTGCATAGACTCCGCGGCGAGCGACCGCCGCATTCCTCTAATGCAGCGCCTTCACCAGCGCTGCCACCATCATCTGCGGCCGGTAGCCGAGCTTGGCCGGTGTCAGCCCAAGCCGCACCACCACCAGCTGCTCCGAGGGGATGATGGCGACGGTCTGCCCGTCATGGCCCTCCATCCAGTAGGTGTCCCCAGGCAAGCCCGCAGCAGTGCCGGCGCCGGGGCTCTCCTCGTCGCCCGGCCCCTCGATCCACAACTGGCCCCTGCCGTAGACTTTCGAAGCCGGTGCTGCTTCCCGCATCCAGCCAACGAAGCCGGCAGGCAGGATCTCCTTGCCGTTCCAGACACCATCCTGCAGCAGGAACTGGCCGAAGCGCGCCCAGTCGCGCGCGGTGGCGTAGAGATAGGACGAGCCGACGAACGTGCCGTGCTCGTCGGCCTCCAGCACCGCGCTCTGCATGCCGAGCGGGTCGAACAGTGCGACCCGTGGCCACGCCAGCGCCTCGTCCTTATCGCCGATCGCATCCTGCCAGAGCCGCGACAGCATCACTGCCGTGCCGCTCGAATAGGCAAATACCTTGCCCACCTCGCCGGTCAGCGACTTGGATCCGGCAAAGCCCGCCATATCAGGCTCGAGGTAGAGCATCCGCGTCACGTCGGTGACGTCGCCATAATCCTCGTTGAACTCCAGCCCGCTCGACATCGCCATCATATCGGCGAGACTGATGGCGGCGCGGCCGTCCGCTTTCCAGGGTCCGAACAGGCCCTGGTTCGTCATCACCATCTTGCCGTCCTTCACCACCGTGCCGACGATCGCGGCATTTACCGTCTTGGTCATCGACCAGCCAAGCAGCGGCGTCTTCTCGGAAAAGCCGTTTGCATAGCGCTCGGCGATGATGCGGCCGTTCTTGACCACTATCGCCGCCCGCATACCGGCGCCGGTCATTGCAGGATCGTCGAGGATATTCGCGATTTCGGGGTTCTGCGAGGCATCGACCTTGTCGCCCTCCGGCCAGAGTGCATCGAGCGGCGGCGCCGGTGTCAGCGCCGGCCCGGCGACTGCTTTGGCCGTGGCGATGTCGCCATCCGGAACCGAAGCACAGCCGAGCCCGTCTCGAACGACCGCGACGCTCTTGCCGAACACGCCGAACAGCCCCGCCCAAACCGTGCCCTGCTCCTTGTCGACGGAGACCCTCATCAGCCTGAGCAGCGGATGGCCCGGCGCCTGCACGTCGACGGCGAGCACCTGGTCGGCATCGCGTCCGGCGACGAAGACATTCGAGCAGACGATCTTGGCCGTATAACCCGAGCCGACGCGGATCAGTTCCGGCGGCGCGATGTAAAGCCAGGCGGCGAGTGCTGCGACCGCCAGCACGGCCAGCCCGAGCAGCCATTTCACCAGCCTCAGAGCAATCTGCATTTTCCGACTCCCCCCGGACGCTCATCTATGCCATCGATTTGCCGCCATTGCTTCGGCAAAATCGTGGTTCCTGTCGAGCGCCGTCAACGGAATATCAACCATGATCGGCGATCACCAGGGATAGGAGAGCGGTCTTGTGGGGCGATCGCTTGGGGGTACGGTCGAGGGACCACCTGCAGCAACAACCCATCAGCGGCCGGCTGAAACCGGTTCAGGAGTAGCGATGCGCCGTTTCGCGGCTTTCATCATGCTGACGCTGCTGGGCGCCTGCTCGACCGTCGACGATCTTGCGCCTCCCTCATCGAGCGCCCCGACCGTTGCGGTGCGCGCACCCCGTTTTGACGACTCCGACCCGCATGAATGGGACAGCGGCGCGCCATGGAGCTATGCCGTTCACGGCACCGACGTCTCCAAATACCAGACCTCGGTCGATTGGCCAGCGGCCAGGGCCAGCGGCATTTCCTTCGTTTTCATCAAGGCGACGGAAGGCGGCGATCGCTTCGACGAGTATTTCAACGAGCATTGGAGCGGCACGAAAGCTTCAGGAATCCCGCGCGCGGCCTATCATTTCTACTATTTTTGCACACCGGCCGCCACGCAGGCGCGCTGGTTCATCCAGAACGTGCCCAAAGACCGCTCGGCGATGCCGCCAGTTCTCGACATGGAATGGAACCCGCAATCGCCGACCTGCAAGCTGCGCCCCAATGCGGCCACGGTGCGCAGCGAGATGAGCACATTCCTCGAAATCGTCGAAAACCACTACGGCAAGAAGCCGATCATCTACACTTCGATCGATTTCTTCGACGACAATGGCCTGTCGGTTTTCCGCGACTATCCCTATTGGCTGCGTTCGGTGGCCGGCCACCCGCGCAAGAAATACGGCAGCCACCCCTTCACTTTCTGGCAGTACACCGGAACCGGTATTGTGCCGGGCATAAGGGGCAAAGCCGATATCAATGTCTTCAACGGCTCGGAAGCCGCTTGGAACAAGTGGCTGCGGCAGAACACCCGTTGACAGCGGGCCTGCCGCCTGCTTTTCGACACAGCCAGTGAAGGACGCCTGCAACCGCCGGTAATCTTCTCGGGAGGATGGCGATGCGATTGCGCTTGGAAATTCTCGCGGCGCTGTTTCTGGCCGCCACGGCGGCGCCGGCGGTGGCACAGCAATGCGGTGGCGATTTCGAAGCATGGAAGCAGGACGTGGCGGCGGAGGCCAGGAACGCCGGCGTCGGTACTGCCGGCCTTGAGGCGCTGGAAGAGGCCACCGCCGACGAAAAAGTGCTGGCGCGCGACCGCGCCCAGGGCGTCTTTACCCAGACCTTCATCGAGTTCTCGAACCGGATGATCTCGGGCTACCGGCTGAAGCAGGGCGCGGTCATCCTAAAACAATATGACGACGTCTTTGCCCGCGCCGATCGCGAATTCGGCGTTCAGGCCCCGGTCATTGCCGCCTTCTGGGCGCTCGAAACCGATTTCGGCGCCGTGCAGGGCGATTTCCACACGCTGAACGCACTGGTCACGCTCTCGCATGACTGCCGCCGCCCGCAACTCTTCCGGCCGCAGATCATGCCGCTGCTGACCCTCATCGATCGCGGCGTCGTGCCGGCCGATGTCACCGGCGCCTGGGCGGGGGAAATCGGCCAGACGCAGATGCTGCCGTCCGACTATCTCGGCCGCGGCGTCGATGGCGACGGCGATGGTCTGGTCGACCTTCGCAGCAGCGCGCCGGACGTGATCATGACCACCGCCAACAAGATCATGTCGCGCGGCTGGAAACGCGACCAGCCCTGGATCGAGGAAGTCCGCGTGCCCGACTACATGCCGTGGGACCAGACCGGCCGCACCAACAAGCTGCCGCTGACGCAGTGGGCTCAGTGGGGTATCACCAACCCGAATGGCACGCCGCTTGTCGACAACGGCCTGAAGGCAGGTCTCGCACTGCCCATGGGCCGCAAGGGGCCGGCCTTCCTCGTCTACGACAATTTCGACGTCTACCTCGAGTGGAATCAGTCCTTCACCTATGCGCTGACCGCGGCAAATCTCGCCGCGCGGCTGGCGGGTGCACCGCAATTCGACCCGCGCAATCCAGAACCCGGCCTCAACGGCGACCAGATGAGGGCATTGCAGACAAAGCTCGAGGCCAGAGGCTATGACGTGGGGACGGTCGACGGCATCCTGGGCACCAACACCCGCGAGGCGATCCGTAAGGAGCAGATGCGGCTAGGCCTGCCGGTCGACGGCTGGCCGACACCGGAGCTTTTGGGGAAGTTGTAGGTTAGTGAGTAGTGTGTAGTGAATGGAATTGGTTACTGACTACTGACTACTGACTATTCACTAATCCGCCATCGTCTCCAGGCTGGCAAACCCCTGCGGCGCGTCGCCCTCGTCGAACGGCGTCGTCACCTCGACGAAGGTGTCGGGATAGAAGCCGTTGAACCGTGTCCTCAGCGACAGCGAATAGGCGCCGATATGGCCGATCTCGATCCAGTCGCCAGTATCGACCGTTTCCGGCAACCAGAACGGCCGCGACAGGATGTCAACGGAATCGCAGGTTGCGCCGCAGACCTTGAACGGGACGATGGTCTTTTCCTCGCCATTGCGCGAGCGGATCGCCGGGTCTGGAATGAAGCGCGCCGGCAGCGTGATCTTGCCGGTCCATGAATCCGACAGCGACGCCCAGATGCCATCATTGATGTAGAGCCGCTTGCCCTTGCGCAGCAGCACGCGCACGATCAGCGACAGACAGCGCGCCACGATCACCCTGCCCGGTTCCGCCACCAGCGGCATCTGGTCGAACTGGTATTCCTTCAGATCGCCCGACAGCCGCGACATGATCTGGCCGAGCGACGGCATCTCGATCTGCTTGCGGTTGGGATCATGGCCGTATTCGGCCGGAAAACCGCCACCGACGTCGAGGCCGGCAATGTCGAAGCTGACGCGGTTGCGCACCCAGTCGGCCGAGGCCAGCGCCCGCTCATAGGTGTCGGGATCCTCGATCTGGCTGCCGACATGAAAGCACAGGCCGACTTTGTAGCCCGTCCGGTTCAGCCGTTCGGCCAGTTCGACCGCATTGGCCGGGCCGGCGCCGAACTTCTTCGACAGTTCATAGGCGGCCGATCCCTTCGTCTGGATGCGCACGAACACGGTGATCGCACCCGGATCGATATCGAGCGCCCGCACCACGCGGGTCAGCTTGGTGATCTCGTCCTCATGGTCGAGCGAGATGACGCGGATGCCATATTTCTCCAGCGCCAGCTTGATGTCCGACTGCGCCTTGACTGGATGCATATAGAGCATCTCGGCGTCGGGCGAGACTGCGCGCACGGCGGCGAATTCGCCGGGCGATGCCACGTCGAAAGCGCCGACGCCGGCCTCGACCAGCGCCTTCAGCACGATCTGCTCGCCGTTGGTCTTGACCGCATAGGCGGTCTTGCCGGGAAACATGCCCATGAACTGGGCGGCATCCGCCTTCAGCACCTGCGGGCGAAAGCAATAGATCGGATCGTCCGGGCGAAGCGCCAGCGCCGCTTCGCGCGCATTTTCGAATCGCTGCATGGACGAATCCCTTGACTTAGACTGCGCACAATTAATCCAACCTATGCGGGAATGAAAACAATTCTGTGTCTCGCGGCGCGGACGCTGTGGCGCTACGCCAGATGACAGGCCAGACGACAGGAAAAGCTAGCCCACCGATCTGGTTTCGGGTGGCCCTTGCCATCAAACAGGATATGGCCTGAACAGACGCCTGATTGGCTTGGCATTCAGAGCCACAGGGAGGACGGTCCATGGCGATCACAACCACGACGGCAATGCGCGGACCCATGGCCCTGAAAGACTGGGCACAGCTTCTGCTGCTCGGTGCGATCTGGGGCGGCTCGTTCTTTTTTGCCCGCATTGCGGTTGCCGAGATTCCGCCGCTGGTGCTGGTGCTGTTTCGCGTCGCCATCGCGGCGCTGGCGCTGCATCTCTATCTCGGCCTGCGCGGTCCGTCCTTCCGCCTCGCCTTGCCGCATGCCGGCCTGTTCTTCCTGCTGGCGCTCGTCAACAACGTCATTCCCTTTTCGCTGATCTTCGCCGGCCAGACCGAGCTTGGCGCCGGTGTCGCTTCGGTGCTCAATTCGACGACGCCGTTCTGGACTCTGATCCTCGCCAACGCGCTGACATCAGACGAAAAACTCTCCTGGAACAAGCTTGCCGGGATCGCGCTCGGCATCGTCGGCACGGCGGTGATGATCGGTCCCGGCCTGCTTGCCGGGCTGGGCGGACCGGTCTGGGCGAAATTCGCGCTGGTCGGCGCATCGCTGTCCTATGCGGTTGCCCTGATGATTGCCCGCCGCTTCAAGGGCGTGCCGTCACCGGTCATCGCCACTGGACAGTTGACCGCCTCGACCATCATCATGATCCCGATCGTGCTGCTTAGCCATGGCACTGCCAACCTGTTTTCGGCCTCGCCGCCAGTTTGGGCGGCGGTGTTGGGGCTGGCCCTGCTGTCCACCGCCTTCGCCTACATCCTCTATTTCAACCTCGTCGCCTCGGCCGGCGCCACCAACGCCTCCCTGGTCACGCTGATCGTGCCGGCCAGCGCGATCCTGCTCGGCTTTCTGTTCCTGGGCGAACGGCTCGAATTCTTCGAGCTAGGCGGCATGGCGCTGATCGCGCTCGGCCTCGTCACTATCGACGGCCGCCTGTTCGGTCGCCCGCGATGAAGCTTCGCATCCAATTGGACGCGCCAACGACGCTCTAACTCATGGAATCTTTGCATGGACCCGAAAATCGATTCCGATTTTCGGCAGCGGTAGCGCTGCCATATCCATCGCTGCCCCAGCATCGTCACATTTTATGCACAGGTCCGAAGCGGGATTTTGCCCAAGAGTTTCAATGTCTAACGGCAAAGAGCCGGTCGTGAATTCCACAATGTCGTCGCATTGCAGCATATTTTCCGCTTGCCTGTGGCACAAATGACCCTAGACTCTGGCCATAGCTCTTTAAGAGGAGGCTATGACGTGGGACTCACGAGGCCAATCAACGCATTGATGATCTGTGCTGCGTTTGCATTCATCGGAGCCCTGATAATGGGCTTTCTTCCGTAGACCCGCCAAAGCAACGGAAGATCAGCACCGAATAGTCCAAAGTCATCGAAAAGGCCGGGTTTTTACCCGGCCTTTTTGCATTTCGAGAGACTTGACCGAGACTTACGCCGCGGCAGACCCCGCAGCTTCAGCCTCATGCGAGCGGATGCCGATCATGTGGCAGACGGCGAAGACGAGATCGGCCCGGTTCATCGTGTAGAAATGGAAATCGCCAACGCCGCGCTCGACAAGGTCCAGCACCTGCTCGGCCGCCACCGCGGACGCCACCAGCGCATGCGTCTGCGGGTCCGTCTGCAGCCCGTCGAAGCGCTCGGCCATCCACGCCGGCACCAGCGCACCGCAGCGCGCCGAGAAATTGGCGACCTGGGTAAAATTGTGGACCGGCAATATGCCCGGCACGATCGGGATGTAGATGCCGGCCCGCCGTGCCCGCTCGACATAGCGCTCGTAGAGATCATTGTCGAAGAAGAACTGGGTGATCGCCCGTGTCGCGCCATTGTCGACCTTGCGCTTCAGCATGTCGATATCGGTGGCGAAATCCGGGCTCTCCGGATGCTTTTCCGGATAGGCGGAGACCGAGATGTCGAAATCGCCGGCACCTTTCAGCGCTCCCACCAGTTCGGCGCCGTTGGCATAGCCGTCCGGATGCGGACGGTAGGCGGCGCCGACGCCCTCGGCCGGATCGCCGCGCAAGGCGACGAAGCGGGTGACGCCCATGTCGGCGAACTCCTGAATGACCTCATCGACCTCGTGACGCGCCGCATCGACGCACGTCATGTGCGCCGCCGGCGTCAGCGCCGTTTCGTTGAGGATACGCTTGACCGTGCGCGCGGTGCGCTCGCGGGTCGAGCCGCCGGCGCCATAGGTGACGGAGACGAATTTCGGCTTGAGCGGCTGCAGTCGGGTGACGGTGTCCCACAGCCTTGCTTCCATCTCGTCGCTCTTCGGCGGGAAGAACTCGAACGAAACTCTGACCTTGTCACCAATGTCAGGGCGGCGGGAAAAGCGGAACTGGTTCATCAGGCGGTTTCCCCTATCGGATAGGCATTGGCCGGTTGTGCGTGGTTGGAAGGATCGGCGATCAGCATGCGCTGGTCACGGCCGAGCCACAGTTTTACGGTGAGCCTGGGCTCGTTGCCACCGCGCGGCTCGAATTCCTGGCTGTCCTCGAGGTCGAGCCCGGCCTCGGAAAACCACTCGGTGATCTGCCGGTCGGAAAAGCCGAGCCGCACATGCGCGTGGGCGTCGCGCAGGAATTCCAGCGAATGCGGAGCGAAATCGACGATCACCAGCCGGCCTGCCGGACGCAGCAGCCTTGCTGCCTCGCGGATGGCGCGGGCGGGATCGTCGAGATAGTGCAGCACCTGGTGGATGGTAACGAGATCGAAGGCGTCGCGCTCGACCGGTGGCGCAAAAATATCGCCCTGCCGCACCTGCGCATTCGAAATGCCGGCTTTGTCGAGATTGGCGCGCGCCACCGTCAGCATCGCGCGCGCCATGTCGATGCCGATGCCGCGCCGGTAGAGCGGCGAAAAGATTTCGAGCAGCCGCCCGGTGCCGGTGCCAAGATCGAGCATCGACTGGAACGGCCGCTTGCCGACGAGCTTGAGCAGCGCTGTCTCCACGGCGCGGTCCGGCACATGCAGCGAGCGGATATGGTCCCAGCTTGCGGCATTTACGGAGAAATATTCGGCCGCGCGATCCTGCCGCTTGCGCTTGACCGCTGCCAACCGCTCGAGGTCACGCTCGATCTGCGGATCGGCACCGCGGATGCCGGAGACCAGCTTGAGCACGAAATCCCGCGCCGCGTCCGAATCGGACAGCCGGAAGAAGGCCCATGAGCCCTCCTGATAGCGGCCGATCAGCCCCGCCTCCAGCAGCAGCTTCAGGTGGCGCGAGACGCGCGGCTGTGACTGGCCGAGGATTTCGGTGAGATCGGAAACGGTCAGGTCGCCGCGCGACAGCAACGCCAGGATGCGCAACCGGCTGGATTCGGCCGCCGCCTTCAATGTATCTACCATGGTGTCCAGAGCGACGTGCATGCGAGCATTCTCTTTGAAAAAGATATAAACATATGTTTATGTCGATTTTGATGGCCTTGCAAGCGGTATGTCGCTCCCGGACAAGAAAATGACGCATGCGTGGCGGATCGCGCAAAGCCGAAAGCATGATCGGGGGCGAAAACCATGTTCGAAACGCGCAGCGGCGAAAAGCTTCTGGAAACCGATCCGGCCGATATGCCGCCGGATGGCCATGTCGTCTTCATCGGCCGCATCGCCTCGCCCTGGACCGCGCGGGAAACTTGCCCCAAGAACATGAAAGTCGCGCGGGAAACCGGACAGCCGGCGGTTCTCACGGTGGACCAACGCTATCGTAACGGCCTGCTTGGGCTGGAGCGCGCCAGCCACGTCATCATCCTGTCCTGGCTGCACCACGCGCCGCGGACCCTGATTGTTCAGAAACCCCGCCATGCGGCTGAACCGAAGGGCGTTTTTTCGCTGCGCTCCCCTGCCCGGCCGAACCCGGTCGGGTTGCATATCGCCAGGCTCGTCGCCCTCGACATCGAAACGGGCCGTATCGATCTCGATGCCATCGACGTGCTCGACGGCACGCCGGTCATCGACATCAAGCCTTATTTCGCTTCGACCGATGCCTTTGCCGACGCGACCATTGCCGGACGGGACGAGCCCGGACAGGTCGGCCCAGGACGGGAGGGGCAATGAGCGCGCCGACCGGCCGCCGCCGCGCCATCGCCAAGGCGCTGACAGCGCTTTTGCCGCTGGCGCCCTATGCCGACATGGAAAAGATCCGCGCCGACGCCAGCGCGGTGCATATGAAGAGCTTGCCGCCGACGATCGCCGTGTGGCTGGCGACGATCGCTCATATCCGTCATGTACACACCGACTACGAGAAACTGCTGGCCGAAGGATACGACCGCGACTCGGCGCGTTTCTTCGTCATGGAACAGACCAACATCGTGCTGACCCGCTGGCGCGCCACGCGTCTGCTCGAGAATGACGATGAGGAATAACCAGTACCTCGATGGCTCATCCGGAAACCCCGGCCTGTGTCTTGCGCCACCCCCCGCAGCGCTCTATCGCGTCTGGACGGGATGACCTGACGGAGAACGTGATGAGCAAGTCGATCGATCCGCAAGCCAAACCACTGCCCGCGCTCTCCGCCCGTCACATAGACCCGCACTCCTATCCGGACGGGGTTGCCTTCCTGGACGGGCAATATCTGCCGATGTCGCAAGCCAAGATCTCGGTGCTGGATTGGGGCTTCCTGCATTCCGACGCCACCTACGACACGGTGCATGTCTGGGATGGTCGCTTCTTCCGCCTCGACCTGCACCTCGATCGCTTCTTCGGCGGGTTGGACAAGCTGCGCATGACGATCCCGTTCGACCGCGAAGGCGTGGCCGAAATCCTCCACAATTGCGTAGCGCTGTCGGGTCATCGCGCCGCTTATGTCGAGATGCTGTGCACGCGCGGCGCCTCGCCGACCTTCAGCCGCGACCCGCGCGATGCGATCAACCGCTTCATGGCGTTCGCCGTTCCCTTCGGTTCGGTCGCCAATGCCGAGCAATTGCAGCGCGGGCTCCATGTTGCGATCAGCGACAAGGTGCGCATTCCACCCGCTTCGATCGACCCGGCGATCAAGAACTATCATTGGCTCGACCTGGTGCGAGGCCTCTACGAAGCCTATGACCGCGGCGCCGAGACCGCGCTGCTCCTCGATTTCAACGGCAATGTCGCGGAAGGCCCCGGCTTCAACGTCTTTTGCGTGGATGACGGTAAACTGTCGACGCCGGCTGTCGGCGTGCTGCCAGGCATCACCCGCCGCACCGTCTTCGATCTCTGCGCGGAGGCAGGGCTCGTCGTTACAGCGGCCGATGTCAGCGTCGCTGCGCTGCGTCAGTCCGATGAGGTCTTCATCACCTCGACCGCCGGCGGCATCATGCCGGTAACGATGATCGACGGTATTCCGGTCGCGGACGGCAAGGTCGGCGCGATTACCAGGCGCCTCATGGCGATCTATTGGCAGAAGCACGAGGACCCGGCCTGGTGCAGCCCGGTGCGCTATCCCTGACCCATCCCGGCCTCAGGCCCGGTAAATCCACTGCTCGGGCACACGCACCGAAATCTCCTCGCCGGTCGTGATGCGGCCTGGTTTTTCGACCCAGGCAACGAGCCCGCGCAACCGCTTTGCCGTCTTCGGGAATAGCAATGCGCCGGCCTCATGGTCGGCCATTCCGGCATTTTCGGCGACCGATCGCCCGGCGATGCGGCAAGGTCCGTTCTGCGCGTCGACCTTGATGGTGACGCCGCCTTTGAAGAACAGCAGCGTGCCGGACGGCAGCATCGAGAGATGCGGCAGGCCTTCGATCAAGAGATTGGCGCCGATCCACTCCGGCTTGATCTCGGCGATGCCCATCCGCTGGGCGACGATCGCCAACTCATCCGCCGCCACGATCGACAGCTGCCGCTCGTTGCGCATCTCGGTGCCGCGTGGATACCAGGGCTCGCGCCCGCCGGAGCGCCGCGTCGCGCCAGCGTGGAAATCGCCGTCGATGCCGTCGAAGCCGAGCCGCAATTCATCCACCGCGCGTGTCTCGAAATGATCTGATGGCGCGACGTAAAGCACGGCCACCTGCGCAGCAAGTTTCCGCGCCGGGATGATTTCGACCGGGTTTTCGACCTCGGGGAAGAGATCCAGCATGGGCTTCATTCCTTGGATGACGCGACGCAATTAGCCGGAGCGAGCTCATCAGGTCCAGTCGAAAGCGCTGATGCTCCAATCAACGAGACTGATGTGATTATACCGGCGCCTTCGAAGCCGTGTGGTCGAAAGACTCGGCATTGTGTCGGAATCTCCGACGACCACGCGTCCTAGAGATATAACCATCTCGGAGAATGACGATGCGACGCACACTCGACAAATCCTTAGAAGTGACGATTCAGAAGAGTCCTGCCAAGGGCGGTTGGACCTACGTGGTTTGGCCCGACTCCGCAGATTTCTTTGGGACCAGAGGCTTGGTAAAGGTTCGGGCGACTGCTGACGGCGTACCCTTCCAAAGCTCTTTCATGGCTCTTGGCGACGGCAGACACAAGTTACCTCTCAAGGCCGACCTGCTCAAAGCGATCGGGAAGCAATCGGGTGACAGCATCACGATCACTCTCGTTGAGCGGCTAAACTAATGCTGGGCCGTTCGCGCCAAAATAGATCAGAGCATGCGCAATAGCGCCCCGCCAATCGAATAGCCGGCGCCGAAGGCGCAGAGCAGGCCATAGTCGCCGGCCTTCATGTCGGCGTGGTTCTCCGCCAGGGCGACGATCGCGCCGGCGCCCGCGGTATTGCCGAGGCGCTCCAGCACCATCGGCGCGCGGTCATGGCCGACCTCGTGGCCGAACGACAGCTTCAGGATCATGGCGTTCATCCGTGCATTGGCCTGGTGCAGCCAGAAGCGCCGGATCGCCTGTGGCGTCAGCCCGTGCTCGGCCAGGAATTCGACGATGAATTTGTGCCCGGCGACGGTGACTTCCTTGAACACCTTGTTGCCGACCTGCTTGATCAGATTGCCTTCCAGATTGATCATATAAGGATCGTCCTGGGCGGTGCGCGTGTGATAGCCGAGATTGGTGCGGATGTTGTTGGACATCTGCGTCCAGGTCCGCGTGTCGAGCACCTCGAAGCGTCCCGGCCGCTTGTCGCCCTGGGCAAGCCCCTCAACGACCATCGAGACCGAAGCATCGCCAAAGATGAAATGCGTCTGCCGGTCGCGGAAATTGAGATGGCCGGTGATGATCTCGGGCGTCGTTACCAGCACGCGCCTGTGTGCGCCGGCCCGCACCAGATTGACAGCAATGTGCAGCGCCGCCGCCGCCGACGAGCAACCAAGGCCCATGTCGAAACCGGCGCCCTTCGTGCCCATCGCCTGCTGCATCTCGATGGCGATCGCCGGATAGGGCCGCTGGTGATGCGATGCCGAGCAGATCACCAGGTCGATATCCCCAGGCTCCAGGCCGGCATGGTCGAGCGCTTTCCTGGCCGATGCGATGCCGAACTCGGCTTCCAGCGACAGCGCATCGTCGGGCCGCGCCGGAATGCGCGGCGCCATCCGGGTCGGGTCGAGAATGCCTTCGCGCTCGATCACATGACGGGTCTGCACGCCAGAAGCATGGACGATGAAGGCACTGTCCGATTTCTGCAGCAGCGTCTCGCCGGAAGCCTCGCGGCGGACATTCTCCATCTCGACCCAGGCATTGAAGCTGTCGACCAATTCTTCATTGGTGATCGAAGGCTCGGGGATTTCAACGCCGATGCCGCTGATGATGACGCGATGCATTTCCAGTTCGTCCCCATGCGCAGCGTTGCGGCTTGATGTGGGCGCCGCGAGAACTCGGCGCAATATCTTTTGCACCTAGCCAGTTTATGCCGGCTTAAATCAAGTGCCTGAGCTAAGCGGCGCGACGCGCGACGATGAACAGGCGCGGGAAACGCAGCAGCACCTTGCCGTTTGCCATCTTCGGATAGGCTTCGGTTATTCTGGCAGTGTAGCGCGTGAGAAAAAGCCGGCGCTCGGCCTCGTCGAGCGGATCGAGGAACGGCTTCAGCCCGGTCGACTTCAGCCATTCGACGATGGCTTCGGCACCGGCCAGGGGATGATTGTAGGCGGTGTGCCAGATGTCGAGCCGGTCGGAGAACGGCGACAAAAGATCGTAGTAGAACGACACCGGCGGCAACGCCTCGCGCGCAGCACCCTCGAGCTTTTCGGAAAACGGCACTTCGGCCGCCGTCTCCCGCATCAGCCAGTGCGACGGCTCGCTCATGTTGTCGGGCATCTGCACGGCAAGCGCGCCGCCCGGCGCCAAAAATCCCATCAGCCGCTGGAAGATCGCCGGATGCTCCGGCAGCCACTGGAACACCGCATTGGCAAAGATCACGTCGACCGGCTTTTCGGGCTGCCACGCCGCAGCATCGGCCAGTTCGAAGGCTACTTCAGGCAGACGCGCCCTCGCCTTCTCGATCATGTCAGGCGAGGTATCAAAGCCGCTGACCTGCGCGCTCGGCCAGCGTTCGACCAGCAATTCCGTCGAATTGCCCGGCCCGCAGCCGATGTCGACCACCCGACGCGGTGCCTCCACCGACACCTGCGCGACGAGATCGCGCGCCGGCCGCGTGCGCTCGTCCTCGAATTTGAGATATTGGGCGGCGGACCAGTCGGGTTTTGCTTTTGCTGCAGTGCTGTTCATCGATAGACCTCGCGACGGTTGCCGACCTCCACAACCAGCACGACAAGCCGGCTATCCTCGAATTGGGCAATGATTCTGTAGTCGCCGACGCGAAAACGCCAAGCCTCTTGCTTGGTCGCGGTCAGGCGCTTGGCAAGTGCTCTTGGATTGGGGTGCTCCGAAACTCTTTGATGCAGGAATTCGAGGGTCTTTCGTTGAAAGCCGTTCGATATCCTTTTCGGCTCCCGGCGTGAACTCGACACGCCAATTCATTCAGCGGCAGGTTTCTTGCGCCGTTCCTCGACTTCGCGAAGTTCAAGCTTCCGGATCAGTTCCTCCAACGGAATGCGCGTGCCGTCGTCATCGCTCAGGCGTTCCTCCGCAATCCTGGCATCCTGCCAATCCTCAATGGTCTCGAGGATCGCTTCAACTGCGACCTGATCGATCGTACGGCCGCTGGCCTTGGCCATATCGGCCAGCAGCTTCTCGGCTTTTTGCGGCAATTTGACCGTGATCATGGGCAGCTCCATCCGATCAATTTAGGTCAAACGACGGTGGCTTGCAACGAAACGAGACCCTACCTTGTCAGCCGCTTGTACGTCATGCGGTGCGGATTGACGGCATCCGGGCCGAGCCGGCGGATCTTATCCTGCTCGTAATCCTCGAAATTGCCCTCGAACCATTCGACATGGCTGTCGCCTTCGAATGCCAGGATGTGCGTCGCCAGACGGTCGAGGAACATGCGATCGTGCGAGATGATGACGGCGCAGCCGGCGAAGTTTTCCAGCGCGTCTTCGAGTGCGGCCAGCGTTTCCGTATCGAGATCGTTGGTCGGTTCGTCGAGCAGCAGCACGTTGCCGCCGGTCTTCAGCATCTTGGCCAGATGCACGCGGTTGCGCTGGCCGCCGGACAGATTGCCGACCTTCTGCTGCTGATCGCCGCCACGAAAATTGAACGACGCGCAATAGGCGCGGGTGTTGGCCTCGAACTTGCCGAGCTTGACCACTTCGGCGCCGCCCGAGATTTCTTCCCAGACGGTCTTGGTCGGGTCGAGTGCGTCGCGGCTCTGGTCGACATAGCCGAGCTTGACCGTCTCGCCGACGCGGATCGTGCCGGCATCCGGCTTTTCCTGGCCGGTGATCATGCGGAACAAAGTGGTCTTGCCAGCGCCGTTCGGGCCGATGACGCCGACGATGCCGCCGGGCGGCAGCTTGAATTCGAGATCGTCGATCAACAGCGTATCGCCAAAGCCCTTCGACAGATCGTCGACCTCGATCACCACGTTGCCAAGCCGTTCGCCATGCGGAATGACGATCTGCGTGTCGCTCGGACGCCGCTTGTCGGCTGCATCCAGCAGATCCTGGAACGCCTGGATGCGCGCTTTCGATTTGGTCTGCCGGGCCTTGGGGCTGGATTGGATCCACTCGCGCTCGCGGCCGATCGCCCGCTGGCGTGCGTCGTCCTCGCGGCCCTCCTGCTTGAGCCGCTTGGCTTTGGCTTCGAGATATTTGGTGTAGTTGCCCTCATAGGGAATGCCGCGGCCGCGGTCGAGCTCGAGGATCCAGCCGGTGACGTTGTCGAGGAAGTAGCGATCGTGGGTGATGATCATCACCGCGCCCGGATAGGCGCGTAGATGCTTTTCCAGCCACGCCGTCGTCTCGGCGTCGAGATGGTTGGTCGGCTCGTCGAGCAGCAGAAGGTCGGGCTGGCGCAGCAGGAGCTGGCAAAGCGCGACGCGGCGGCGCTCGCCCCCCGACAGCTTGGTGACGTCGGATTCCTTGGGCGGGCAGCCGAGCGCTTCCATCGCCATCTCGACTTGCTGTTCGAGGTCCCACAGGTTCAGCCGGTCCATCTCGTCCTGGAGTTTGGCCGACTCGTCGGCCGTCTCGTCGGAATAGTTCATCATCAATTCGTTGTAGCGCTCGATGATCGCGGTCTTGGCGGCGACGCCTTCCATGACGTTCTCGAACACGGTCTTGCTCGCATCGAGTGCCGGCTCTTGCGCCAGGTAACCGACGGTGGCGCCTTCGGCCAGCCACGCCTCGCCGCTCCACTCCTTGTCGATGCCGGCCATGATCTTGAGGATGGTCGACTTGCCGGCGCCGTTCGGGCCGAGGATGCCGATCTTGGCGTCCGGGTAGAAGGAGAGATGGATATTCTCGAGCACCTTCTTGGTGCCATAGGCCTTATTGAGGCCGGCCATGTGATAAATGAACTGGCGTGCCACGCGCGCTTTCCCTGAAAAGTCGACTGGATGTCGGATTGAATGGAAGTTGGGCGCTATGTAGGCGATGCCGCGCCGAACGGCAAACTGTTTTGGCATTTCGGATCTGTCTTCGGGCCGAGACGGGCGCGACTGAGTCGTCGGCGAACCCGGTGTCCACAAGGCCGACAGTCTAACCGCGTGACCAGGTTAAGACAGGCATCGGCGCATAGGCTTCCGCCCGGCCCGGCGTGTCACTGGAACTCGATCGGATCGACGGTGCCTTTCGGACAGCCGGCATTGTTCGTTGGCACTGATGCCAGCAACAGCTCACTGAGCGAAGCGTTCGGACCGATCGGACCGGCCAGGCCGAGCGTCAGTTCGCCGATCAGCCGCCTGCCGCTCGAATGGTCGTTCAAACAGGAGACGCGAACCCGATCGCCCGCGCCGGGACCGAAGGCACTGTCGAAGGCGGCACGGATCTGGTCGGAGGTCAGATCCTGGCCAATTTTTTGCGTGAAAAGATCACGCACCGGTGAAGCATTCACCGCGCGCATCAGGTTCAGCGCATCGGAAAAATACTGCTGCTGGCTCTTGCCGTAACAGGTGCCATGTTTGATCCACTCATGCCTGTCGAGATCGGATGCGGTGCCTGGCATCACCTGATCGAGCTCCGACCGCGTGTTCGGCTCGAGCTCGACCGGCGGCAGGTCCTGCCAGTGCGCCGGATTGTCGTTCGCCTTGTCGGCCGCTGCCACCTGGCAATAGAAATTTCCGTTCGGCTGCGGCCACAGCCCATGCAAGGTGAAATGGGTCGCGTCAAAACCGGCCGCGCTCTGCGCCTTGCATTCGGTCTTGTCGGGCTTGGTTTCGCAAAAGGCCGGCTGCCAGCTCAGCGCGAGGACGTATTCGGGCTTTCCCGAAGCCGGCGCCGCGGACTTGTCCCCTTCGGTCGGCATCGGCGCGGCCGGCATTGTTGATGCGCTGCCGCCCGAAACATGGCCGCAATCGACCTTCACCCAACGGCGCTCCGGATCGGCCCCCGGCACGCGGATCAGATAATGCGTGGGGGCATCCTTGTTGCCGGCCAGCAGCTCGTAGCTCTGTCCCGCATCGGTCGCGATATTGCCGGCGTTCTTCCCGCTCTTGATGGCCTGCGTCGCTGGACAGGTGGCATCGGCCACGAAAGAGCCGCTCATCTTGACCTCGGCCCGCGCAGCACCCGTCAGCAACGCGGCGACAATCGCCAATCCGAAATCAAGACCTGTCCGCACGTGCATAAAAGTACCCCGGCCGAAAACTGCTGCGGCAACAGACTGCCGCCCTCTCTCGGTCTCAAATTCTCCATGTCAGAATTGCGATACCGCGCGTTGCTACGCAAGAACAGCGCTGCGAAAACACCGCCGATGGATTGACGCAAAACCGGCGTCGGCGCACACAAACGCCCCGTAGGCGCGAAAACGCGTTGGAGACGAAGCGACAATGTCATTCAGCCAACAGCGCGTGCTTCGATCGCCGACCGGTGCCGAGCTTAACCTTTATGTGAAACGCGCCGAGGGCCGCCCGCGCGCCGTTGTTCAGATCAATCACGGGCTGGCCGAGCACGCCGCACGCTATGTTCGTTTCGCTACCTTCCTGGGCGAGCGCGGTTACCATGTCTACGCCCATGACCATCGCGGCCATGGCGCCACCAAGGCGCCAGACGCTCCGCTTGGCACATTCGGCAAAGTGGAGGGCGGCGCCAAGGTCATCGCCGATGTCGCCGCCGTGCACGATTTGATCGCCAAGGAACATCCCGGCCTGCCCGTCATCGTCTTCGGCCATTCCATGGGCGGCCTCGTCGCCCTTAATTTCATGCTTCATCATTCGAACCGCCTGCACGCCGCCGCCATCTGGAACGCGAATTTTTCCGCTGGGCTCGCCGGTCGTGCCGCGCAAGCCATCCTTGCATGGGAAAAGTTCAGGCTCGGCTCCGACATGCCGTCGCGCATGCTGCCGAGACTGACCATCCAGGCTTGGGGCAAAGCCGTCCCCGGTCACCGGACGCCGTTCGACTGGCTGTCGCGCGACGCAGCCGAAGTCGACAAATACATCGCCGATCCGCTGTGCGGCTGGGATGCCTCCGTGTCGATGTGGCGCGACCTGTTCGGATTTGTCTTCGACGGTGCCGATGACACTAAATTTTCCGGCGCCCGCAAGACCCTTCCGATCTGCCTGGTCGGCGGCGAAAGGGACCCCGCCACCGATCGCGGCAAGGCGGTCGGGCACCTCGCTGGGCGCCTGCACAGAATGGGTTTTTCGAATCTCGTGTCAAAGGTTTACGCCGAGACCCGCCACGAAGGCCTGAACGAAGTGAATCGACATATAATCATGGATGATTTCGCCGCATGGGCCGACAGCGTGCTGAAACAAGCGTGATCGAGATAGGCATGATCGGGTTTGGCCCATTGCAAGAGCCGTGACAGCAGCACGCGGGATTGATAGTGCATGTTGCCCAAAAGTGCGCAGCGGTTTTGGGACAACGACATGCATAAAAAGAAAACTAGAGCCTGCGTTTCCGACCAATCACGGTGATCCATGATCGAGCCTCCGCTGAAAGGCATCCGCGTAATCGAACTCGCCCGCATCCTGGCCGGACCGTGGGCCGGGCAGCTGCTTGCCGATCTCGGCGCCGACGTCATCAAGGTCGAGAGCCCTGATGGCGGCGACGACACCCGCAAATGGGGTCCGCCCTTCGTCATGAGCCATGATGGCGAAAACCTTTCAGCCGCCTATTACCATTCCTGCAATCGCGGCAAGCGCTCCATCGCCATCGATTTCTCGACGCCGAAGGGCGCCGAGACAGTGCGCCGGCTGGCCGCGACATCTGATGTGCTGATCGAGAACTTCAAGCTCGGCGGGCTGAAGAAATACGGCCTCGACTATGACAGCGTCAGGGAAATAAACCCGCGGCTGATCTATTGCTCGATCACCGGCTTCGGCCAGGACGGGCCCTATGCGCCGCGCGCCGGCTATGACTTCATCATCCAGGGCATGGCCGGCATGATGTCGATCACCGGCGAGGCCGGCCGCGAGCCGCAAAAGGCCGGTGTCGCCGTCTCCGACATTTTCACCGGCCTCTATTCGGTGATTGCCATCCAGGCCGCACTTCGCCACGCCGAGAAGACCGGCGAAGGCCAACACATCGACATGGCGCTCTACGACACCCAGATCTCGGCGCTCGGCAACCAGAACCTCAACTATCTGGTCTCCGGCAAATCGCCGGTGCAGATGGGCAATGCGCATATGAACATCGCGCCCTACGAAGTGGTGCCGGTGAAGGACGGCCATATCATCCTGGCCATCGGCAATGATGGCCAGTTCGCTAAATTCTGCGCGGCCGTCGGATTGGACGAGCTGTCGTCGAACCCAGATTTCGCCACCAATCCCGCCCGGGTCGCCAACCGCGCGAAGCTGCGCGAGCATATAATCGAGGCGCTAAAGACCTTCGATCGCGATCCGCTGCTGGCTAAACTGGAGGCGGCAAGCGTGCCTGCCAGCCCTATCAACACGATCGGCGAGATGTTCGCCGACCCGCAGACTATCGCGCGCGCCATGCGGCTCGATCTCGACGACGGCCACGGCAATCTTTTGCCCTCGGTGCGCGCGCCGATGATCATGTCAGGCACGCCGCTGGTCTATGAGCGACCCGCGCCGCGTCTCGGCGAACACACCGAAGAAATCCTTGCCGAATTGGAGAGGTCAGGAAAATGAAGACCGGCGGACAACTGATCGTCGATGCGCTCGAAGCCAACGGAACGGACCGTATCTATTGCGTGCCCGGCGAATCCTACCTTGCGGTGCTCGACGCGCTGCACGATTCGCCGATCCGCACCATCGTCTGCCGTCAGGAGGGCGGTGCTGCGATGATGGCCGACTGCCATGGTCGCCTGACCGGCAAACCCGGCATCTGCTTCGTCACCCGCGGCCCCGGCGCCACCAACGCCTCGGCCGGCATCCACATCGCCATGCAGGATTCGGTTCCCGTCATCCTGTTCATCGGCCAGGTCGCCAGCCACGCCAAGCAGCGCGAGGCCTTCCAGGAGGTCGACTACGTCAGGTTCTTCGGCGATATCGCCAAATGGGTGGTCGAGATCGACGAAGCCTCGCGCATCCCCGAATTCGTCACCCGCGCCTTCGCGGTGGCGACGTCCGGCCGTCCCGGCCCGGTTGTCATCTCGCTGCCGGAAGACATGCTGACCAGCCTGGCCGAAGCGCCTGCTGCCCTGCCCTACACACCGGTCGAAACACGCCCGGGCGAGGCCGAGCTCGATGTGCTGGAAAAGCTGCTCGGCAAGGCAAAGCGACCCTTCGTCATCCTCGGCGGCACGCGCTGGGATGCGGAGGCCGTCGAGCGAATGCGGATGATCGCGGAAGCCTGGTCGCTGCCGGTCGGCTGTTCCTTCCGCCGACAGATGCTGTTCGATCATCTCCACCCGAACTATGCGGGCGATGTCGGCATTGGCATCAACCCGAAGCTGGCCACCGCGATCAAGCAGGCCGACCTCGTGCTGCTGATCGGCGGCCGCATGGGCGAGATGCCGTCCTCCGACTACACGCTGCTCAAGAGCCCCTACCCCGACCAGACGCTGGTCCATGTCCACGCCGATGCCGGCGAGCTCGGCCGTGTCTACCGGCCGACGCTGGCGATCAACGCCTCGCCGTCCGCCTTCGTCGAAGCCTTCGCCGGGCGCAAGCCGGCCGCCACGCCGGTCTGGGCGGATGAAACACCGAAGCTGCACGCGGCCTATCTCGACTGGTCAACGCCGCCCGAAAGTGGTCCCGGCTCCGTCCAGATGGGGCCGATCATGAACTATCTCGAAAAAATGCTGCCCGACGATGCGATCCTCACCAACGGCGCCGGCAACTACGCCACCTGGGTGCACCGCTTCCACCGTTCCCGGCGCTTTGCCACGCAGGCGGCACCCACCTCCGGCTCGATGGGCTACGGCACGCCGGCAGCGGTCGCCGCCAAGGAATTGTTCCCCGAGCGCGACGTGATTGCCTTCGCCGGCGACGGCTGTTTCCTGATGAACGGGCAGGAGTTCGCCACCGCCGTGCAATACGATCTGCCGATCATCGTCGTCGTCGTCAACAACGGCATCTACGGCACCATCCGCATGCATCAGGAGCGCGAGTATCCGGGCCGTGTCGTCGCCACAGATCTGCGAAATCCCGATTTTGCGGCTCTCGCCCGCGCCTATGGCGGCCATGGAGAAACGGTCGAGAAGACCGCCGACTTCGCGCCGGCCTTCGAACGCGCGCGTGCCAGCGGCAAGCCGTCGATCGTCGAGATCAGACTCGACCCCGAGGCCATCACACCGACCCGCACGATGACCCAGATCAGAGACAGATCGTGATCCGATAGGAAGGGCGCCCCTTCCGTCGGCAGAGGGCTTGGCTACATCGTCGCCGCCTTCTCGATCTGTCCGCGGATCTCGCCGTCCTTGTGGGCCGCCGTATGGATGTTGATGTAGTATTTGCCGGCCATCAGGTCGGCGGCCTGCGCGTCGGTCAGACTCGCCGCCCCCTTGAACGGGCTTTTCGGAGCGCCCTTGAACGGGACGACGACGCCGGCATTTTCACCCTTTGCTGCTGGGCCGTGAATATGTCCGGCCGTCGCCGGTCCGCTGAGACCTGAATATGTCACGTTCCAGGTGAGCTGTTTCGTGGCGGTGTCGAAGACGAGAGCAGCGGTACCCTTGCCCTCCGTGGTGATGGGCGGATTCTGCTGAGCGCCATCGAGCGTCGCCTTCATCTTCATCATGTCGGCCAAGGCCGGTGAAGCGCACAGGATGGAGGCCGAAACGGCCAGCGCCGGAAGCATCGGCGAGAAGGATTGCATGTGCATGGAAATCTCCGTTGTGGCGATGACATCCGCTGAAGCTGGATGCACTGGAACAACGGTTGTGGCGAGCGGATGTTTCCACCGGTAACGGCTATTTTACGTCCCAGCAAAAGGGGCGGTCGCCCGCCCCTTCCGAATTGCAGGCCGCAGAGGCCCGGTTGATCGTCTCTACCTGATGGCGCTACTTGATCGCCTTGTCGGTGATGGCGGTCGTATAGGCGCCGGTCGGCTCCTTGGTGATGATCTTCTGGTCGAGCAGCGCCTTGGCGGTGCGCGCGTAGGTCGCCGGGTCGAGCTTGCCGTCGGCATTGTCGATCAGCTTGGCGACTTCGCCCATCATGCGCTTCTGGTGGTTCTCGTCCTGGCCGCCATTGTCCATGACGATGCCGGCCGCCTCGTCGGGATTGGCGACGGCATACTTCCAGCCCTTCATCGAGGCACGCACGAAACGCACCATCTTGTCCTCGAAGGCCGGATCCTTGAGCTTGTCCTCCAAGGCATAGAGCCCGTCCTCAAGCAGGTCGTTGCCCATGGCCGAATAGTTGAACACGATCAGCTCTTCCGGCTTGTAGCCGGCATCGATGAGCTGCCAGTATTCGTTGTAGGTCATGACCGAAATGCAATCCGCCTGCTTCTGGATCAGCGGCTGCACGTCGAAACTCTGCTTCAGCACGGTGACGCCGTCCGGGCCGCCGTCGGTCTTCAGGCCGAGCTTGTTCATCCAGGCGTAGAACGGATATTCGTTACCGAAGAACCAGACGCCGAGCGTGTGGCCCTTGAAGTCGGCTTCGGTCTTGACCGGGCCGTCCTTCGGGCAGACCAGCTGCATGCCGGCCTTCTTGAACGGCTGGGCGATATTGACCAGCGGCACGCCCTTTTCGCGCGCGGCGAGCGCGCCGCCCATCCAGTCGACAATGACGTCGGCGCCGCCACCGGCGATCACCTGCTCGGGCGCGATGTCGGGGCCGCCCGGCTTGATCTCGACGTCGAGGCCCTCGGCCTCATAGAAGCCCTTGTCCTTGGCAACGTAGTAGCCGGCAAACTGGGCCTGCGTGACCCATTTCAGCTGCAGCGTCACCTTGTCTGCGGCCATCGCCTGGAACGCGGCAAGCGACATCGCGCCGGCCAGCATCGAAATAACAAGTCTTTTCATGTTTTTACCCTCTGGAGTTAAGTGTTTACCCTTTAGGACCAGGAGCTATCGATATGCCCCCGGTTCCAAACCCGCCACCGCCCTATCCACCACGGACGGAGGGATGCCAAAACGTGACTGCTCTCTCGAAAAGAGCGACCACGCCATAAAAGACCGAACCCGCAAGTGCTGCAACTGCGATTTCGGCCCAGACCATATCGATGTTCATCCGCCCGACTTCGGTCGAAATCCGGAATCCCATGCCGACGACCGGCGTGCCGAAGAACTCCGCGACGATGGCGCCGATCAGCGCGAGCGTCGAATTGATCTTCAGCGCGTTGAAGATGAAGGGTGCTGCTGCCGGCAACCGCAGCTTGAACAGCGTCTGCCAGTAGCTCGACGCATAGGTACGCATCAGGTCGCGCTCCATATGGCCGGAAGCGGCAAGCCCGGCGACCGTGTTCACCAGCATCGGGAAGAAGGTCATGATGATGACGACGGCGGCCTTCGACTGCCAGTCGAAGCCGAACCACATGACCATGATCGGCGCCACGCCGATGATCGGCAGCGCCGAGACCATGTTGCCGATCGGCAAAAGCCCGCGGCGCAGGAACGGCACGCGGTCGGCCGCAATGGCGGCGAGGAAGCCGGCACCGCTGCCGACGACGTAGCCGAAGATCACCGCCTTGAAGAT
>NZ_JAMYLP010000078.1:0-28004 GCF_040318085.1 Mesorhizobium sp. M1322 | reverse complement strand
GCCGAGCATGGTGCAGAGATCGGTGGCGCCGACCTCGGAAACGAGCGCACGGAACTCCCGGCCCTCGCTTCCATTCGAAAGCTGGAACACGACACCCGTATCAGCGTCCGCCGGCAGGAAATGAACGGTAACGGAATTGCCGCTGTGAACGCCGGTGCCGGTCAGCGTCGCACGCGATTTAAGTGTCGTTTGATAGTCGTGCAATACAAACCCCATAGCCCAAACCGCCTACGTCCGCTTCATTAGCCCAAGGGCGCGGCTCTTTGATCGGCAGGCAGGGCCACTTCCCCGAATCCCAGCAAACCGAATTGATCGCGGCGAAGATAGTGGTCCAGCAGGAAGTCTCCAAATCACGGTTTCTTACTCTCTGTAACCGCCATCCGAAGCGGATACGGTCTCGTAACTCCCTGTTTTACAAGCGCTTTTAACATTAACAGGCAAACAATTTCTTGTCTGCCTGTTAACTGTTACGGACCGTTAACAGGTCAGTTGGCCTGGCGGCGCAGGAATGCCGGAATCTCCAGCTGATCGTCTTCCTGGACAGCCCTGCTCTGCGGCGTCAGCCGGCCCTGGTCGTCCAACTGGCCGCGGCGTGGCGCGTAAAGCTGCGGATCCTGGCTGGCAAGGCGGCGCACTTCGGGTGCCGCCTGGCGCAGTTTCGGCTCGCGCGGCTGCGCCGGCTGCAGTCGTGCGGGCTCTTCTTCGCGGCGGGTAAGGCCGTTCGTCAGGCGCTTGAGCAGTCCCATCGGTCCGCTGTTCTCGTGGTCGGCCGGACGGCTTTTGGCTTCCACCTCGGCTTTAACCACCGGCGGAAAGTCCTCGACGCGCGGCATGCGCTGGGGCGCTGCGGCTGCCGGCTGAAGCACTTCACGCTGCGGGGCAGGCTGCATCACCTGCTGAACCATTGGCTGTACCATCGGCTGCGGCTGGGCCGGCGGCGCCTGGAAGATCTTGCTTTGCGGACGGAAATCTTCCGCATGGGCAGCCGGCGCGGGACGCGCCATCGCCGCGGCATTCGCCTCGGCGAGATGGATCGCCTCTGCTACAGGATCGACGGCGCGTGGCTCGTAGCCCGCCTGCTGGACAGGCGCCGGACGGTTTTCCGTGACCGGAGCGGCCGGGCGGCTGACCGGCTTTGGCGGAGCCGTGCGGATGGCGATCGGCGCGGCGGCGATTTCGGCCGCCGATTTGTCGATGCCGGTGGCGACCACCGAGACGCGAATGACGCCTTCGAGGTCCTCGTCGAACGTCGCACCCAGAATGATGTTGGCCTCCTGGTCGACCTCCTCGCGAATGCGGGTCGCCGCCTCATCGACTTCGAACAGGGTCAGGTCGCGGCCGCCTGTGATCGAGATCAACAGGCCCTTGGCGCCCTTCATCGAGGTCTCGTCGAGCAGCGGGTTGGCGATCGCGGCTTCGGCGGCGGCCATGGCGCGGCCCTCGCCGGAAGCTTCGCCGGTCCCCATCATCGCCTTGCCCATCTCGCGCATGACCGAGCGGACGTCGGCGAAGTCGAGGTTAATCAGCCCTTCCTTGACCATCAGGTCGGTGATGCAGGCCACGCCGGAATAGAGCACCTGGTCGGCCATGGCGAAAGCGTCGGCGAAGGTCGTCTTGTCATTGGCCAGCCGGAACAGGTTCTGGTTGGGGATGACGATGAGGGTATCGACGCATTTCTGCAATTCCTCGATGCCCAGATCCGCCGTCTTCATGCGGCGCTGCCCCTCGAAATGGAACGGCTTGGTGACGACGCCGACGGTGAGGATCCCCTTCTCACGCGCAGCACGTGCAACAACCGGCGCCGCCCCCGTGCCGGTGCCGCCGCCCATGCCGGCAGTGACGAAGCACATATGGGTGTTGGAGAGATGATCGACGATCTCGTCGATGCATTCCTCCGCCGCCGCGCGCCCGACTTCCGGCTGCGATCCCGCACCCAGGCCCTCGGTGACATGCGCGCCGAGCTGGATCAGGCGGTCCGACTTGGACATGGTCAGCGCCTGCGCGTCGGTATTGGCGACCACGAACTCGACGCCGCGCAAGCCAGCGGTGATCATATTGTTGACGGCATTGCCGCCGCCACCGCCAACACCGAACACGGTGATGCGCGGCTTCAGCTCGGTGATGTCCGGCTTTTGCAGATTGATGGTCATTGTCTCCGTCCTTTGCCTTTCCCGCCGCTTCGCCGCTGCGGCCGCCTATGGGGCTGTCCCCGTCAATTTTAAAAACTGTCTCTCAACCACTGACTCATTCGATGCAGTTTTCCGCCTGTTCCAGTCATCCTGAGACCGGAAATTCCTTTCGCCGGATGGCTCTCGAAATTCGCCATCTGCGGATAGATCAGAAGCCCGACCGGCGTCGAGAAAGCCGGCCCCTTGGCCGCCTCGGGCAGGCCCGCTACACCGAGCGGGCGGCCGATGCGCACATTGCGTCCGAGAATGCGGCGCGCCGCCTCGGGCAGGCCGGAAAGCTGGCTGGCACCGCCAGTCAGCACGACGCGCTTGCCGACGGCGTTGCCGTAGCCGGACCTGTTCAGCCGGTCGCGCAACAGTTCGAGCGTCTCGTCGATGCGCGCCCGGATGATGCGCGTCATCACCGAACGCGGTATCTGCAGCGGCACCTCGCCATCCTCGCCGATCGGCTGTATCGAGACCAGGTCGCGATCGTCGGCACTGCCGGGCAGCGCCGAGCCATGCATCACTTTCAGCCTCTCGGCGGCGTCGAGCGAGGTCGACAGGCCCTTGGCCATATCGAGTGTGACGTGATTGCCGCCGATGGCGATGGCGTCGCCATGAACGAACTTGCCTTCCGAAAACACCGAGATCGTCGTGGTGCCGCCGCCCATGTCGATGCAGGCCGCGCCCATTTCGAGTTCGTCGTCGACGAGTGCGGCAAGCCCACTGGCATAGGGCGTCGCCACCATGCGCTCGACCGAGAGGTGCGAACGGTTGATGCAAAGCTCCAGATTGCGCAACGGTGCCGCATCACCCGTCAGCACGTGCATGTCGACGCCGAGCTGGTCGCCAACCATGCCGCGCGGGTCACGCACGCCGCGCTCGGCGTCCAGTGAAAAGCCGACGGGAAGCGAATGGATCACCTCGCGCTCGGCCCGCAGCGCCTGCTTGGCGCCGGCGGCAAGCACGCGTTTGATATCAGCCTCGTCGGCCTCATGGCCACCGAGGTTGATGGTTGCCGAGAAGCTTTCGCTCTTCAGCCGGCCGGCCGTCATGTTGACGATCAGCGAATCGACGGTCAGGCCGGCCATGCGCTCGGCGGCATCGACGGCAAGGCGGATGGCGTGCTCGGCCCTGTCGAGATCGATAACGACACCCGATTTCACGCCTTGCGATTTCTGGTGGCCGATGCCGATCACCTGGATGCGATGCGAGCGCCCGCGCAGCAGCATGCCGTCCTCGCGCGGCTTGAGCTTGGCCACCACGCAGCAGACCTTGCTCGAGCCGACATCCAGCACCGTCATGATGCCGGACCGGCGCGACGAGGCATCGCTGTTGCCGCCAAGCCAGCTCATATCTTCGTCTCCGGCTTGCGCTTCGGTATTTTCGGCTTTTCATTGAGCGCGGCCTGACGCTGCGTCGCCGCCTCGGGCGTCAACTGGACGACGAGGCGATCGGAAAGGCGCATGTCGACGGCGGCGATATCGCGCGTCAGCAGCCCGTTCTCTTGGTCCATCCTGGCCAGATCGGCGATCGCCTGGTCCTCGCCATCCTCGGGAAGCTTGATCGTGATGCCGTTTTCCAGCTTCAGGTCCCAGCGCCGTTCGCCGATGCGGATATAGCCTTTGATGCGTGCGGCAAGCTCTGGGTATTTCTTGATCCTGGCCAGGAAATCCGGCGCCTTGGCCGGCGCGCCGGTGCCGACAATCAGCGGCAGCAGCGACTGCTTGCCGCCGGAGAATGGCGCGATCACGGCGCCGGACCGCTCGATGAGGGAAAGCTCGCTGCCCTGCTGCCAGAGCGCAAAAGGCTCACGCTCCTCGATGCGCACCTCCAGCGTGTGCGGATAGACCTTGCGCACCGCGGCAACCTCGACCCAGGGCAGCGTGGCGATGCGGCTCCGCGCGGCTTCGGCATCGAAGCCGATCAGCGACGTCCAGCCATCGAGCTGCATCCTGTCGAGAATGTCGATCTCAGAAGTTGCGCGGTTGCCGACGACCTTGATCTGGTCGACGGCAAAGCCGGTGCGGGCGGTGATGCCCTGGACGATACCGTCGACATGTCCGCCGAGATAGGCGCCATAGGCACTGCCCGATACGAGCAGCGCCGCCGACAGCATGGCTGCGGAAAACGGCGGCACCTCGAAATCGTCCTCGCCCAGGCGCGCCAGCACGCGCGCCGGCCGGCGAAGCAGACGCGGCAGCACGAAGTGGTCGAACGACAACGACACACCGAACAGCGTCGGCCCGGCTGCGCCCTTCCCCTTGCCCTGTCCCCACTTCAACGCAGACACGAAGCGTCCTCCACCATCCAACTCAACAAATCGCCGAACGAGTGTCCCGCCTGCGCGGCGATTTCAGGCACCAAGGATGTCGGCGTCATGCCCGGCTGAGTGTTGATCTCGAGCCAGACAACTTCGCCGTTCTCGGAGTGTCGATCATCATAACGGAAGTCCGACCGGGAAACGCCCCGGCAGCCGATAGCTTGGTGAGCCTTGAGCGTCAGTGTCTGTATTTTTTGGTAAATATTCGGTGAAATTTTTGCAGGGCATTCGTGTTTTGATCCGCCCGCAACGTATTTTGAATCATAGTCGTAGAAGGAATGGCCGGTCGGGATGATCTCGCAGACGCCGAGCGCCACATCGCCCATCACCGCGCAGGTCAACTCCCGCCCGTGTATATAGCGCTCCACCATGACGGTATCGCCATACTTCCAGTCCGACGAACCGATGACCTGCGGCGGATGCGACTGCCCTTCGTGCACGATGACGACGCCGAAGCTCGACCCCTCGTTGACCGGCTTGACGACATAGGGCGGCTTCATCGGGTGCTTGTTCTGGATGGCGAAGCGATTGACCACCTTCGATTCGGCAACCGGGATGCCGACGGACTTGGCGATCTTCTTGGCTTGCTCCTTGTTCATGGCAAGCGCCGAGCCGAGCACGCCGGAATGGGTGTATGGGATGGCAAGGTATTCGAGGATGCCCTGGATGGTGCCGTCCTCGCCGAAAGGGCCGTGCAGCGCGTTAAAGACAACATCAGGCTTGAGCTCGGCGAGCACAGAACCAACATCGCGCGAGACGTCGACGCGAGTGACCTGGTAGCCTTCCTCCTCGAGCGCATCAGCACAGGCTTTCCCCGAAGACAAAGACACGGGCCGCTCGGACGAGAATCCACCCAGAAGGACGGCCACGTGCTTGCTTTTCATCTCCCGTCATTCCCTCTCACGGCGGGCCCTCTCACGGCGGGTCTGCACCTCACATGCCCCGGAAAGGGCCGTACACTCAAACGCTCGGAGCAGTCCCTGCTCCCATGATTTCCGCAGCATCGAGTCCCCGGATCTCCCGGCAGGCTGCCCCCTGACGGAAAAACGCTGGTGACGCGTCGAAACGACTCAAATCAGGAAACGCTTCAGGGCAGAGAATCAGAGAGTTGAATCGCTGGCAAGTCATTACGATTCCGAGAGATTCACTTTCCGCAAAAACGGCAGCGAAAACTGTGTTGTGAGTCTTTATAGCAACTGTCCGAGGAATTCCTGGACCTCGTGCCCCGGCCGGAAATTGCCGATGCGCTTAATTTCCCAATGCAGCCGGATGCCCGACCTTTCGAGCACGCGCGCGCGCACCGTCTCGCCGAGATATTCGAGGTCGTAGCCGGTCGCGGTTCCCGTGTTGATCATGAAGTTGCAATGCATCGGCGACATCTGAGCGCCGCCGATCATCAGCCCCCGACAACCAGCCCTGTCGATCTCCTTCCAGGCCGAGGTGCCCTCCGGATTCTTGAAGGTCGAGCCGCCGGTCTTTTCCCGGATCGGCTGCACGGTCTCGCGATGATGCTGGACGGCGTCCATCGCCGCCTGGATTGCGGCCTTGTCTGCCAAAACCCCTTCGAACACAGCCGATGTGAAGATCAGCCCGGCAGGTGCTGCCGAATGGCGATAGGCGTAGCCCATATCGGCGTTGCTCAGCGTATGCACATTGCCCTTGCGGTCGAGCGCCCGCACCTCGACGACGCGCTCGCGCGTCTCGACGCCACTGGCGCCGGCGTTCATCCGCAGCGCACCACCGATGGCACCCGGAATGCCGTGGTAAAATTCAAAGCCGCCTATACCAGCCTGATAGGCGACAGCGGCAAGGCGCTTGTCGGGCGTGGCGGCGCCCGCCTTGATTGTGGTCGGCGCAATCACTTCGGCCTCGCCAAAGCCCTTGGCCGAAAGCCGGATGACGAAACCCGCAATACCGCCGTCGCGGACAAGCAGGTTCGAGCCGATGCCGACGACGGTCAGCGGTATCTCCTCGGGCACCGCTCTCAGGAACGCGGCGAGATCGTCCTCGTCGGCCGGCTGGAACAGCGCGTCGGCCAGTCCGCCGGCGCGAAACCAGGTGATCTTGTCCATCTCGGCATTGGGCGTGATGCGGCCGCGCAGGCCGGCAAGCCGGCCGCCAAGCTTGTCGATCAATGCCTGGCCGCGCGTCATGAGGCGGTACCGCCGAGTTCCCTGGGCAGCGCGTAAGCCCATTGCGTGATGTTGCCGGCGCCGAGGAAGACGATGAAATCGCCTGGTTTCGCCAGATCGCGGATAACCGGCGCAATCGCCGCGGGGCCTTCGATGTAGCGCGCGTCGCGATGGCCGCCGGAGCGGATGCGCGACACCAATGCCTCGGACGTTACCCCGTCGATCGGCTCTTCGCCTGCCGCATAGACCGGCGCCACCATCACCGTGTCGGCATCGTTGAAGCAGACGGAAAACTCGTCGAACAGATCATGCAGTCGGGTGAAGCGGTGCGGCTGGGCAATGGCGATGACGCGGCCCTTGGTGGCGTCGCGCGCCGCCCTCAGCACCGCCGCGATCTCGACCGGATGGTGGCCGTAATCGTCGAATATATCGACGCCGTTCCACGAACCGGTACGGGTAAAGCGCCGCTTGACGCCGGCGAAGGACGACAGGCCCTTCCTGATCGCCTCGGCCGAAAGGCCGAGCTCATGCGCGACGGCGATCGCCGCCGTGGCATTGGAGACATTGTGACGGCCGGGCATCGGCAGGCGCAGGCCTGATATGGTCGACTGGCCGCGCGTCTTGCGGTCGCGGATTACCACGTCGAATTCCGAGATTGGGCCGTCCATGCGGTGATTGGTGAAACGCACGTCGGCCTGCGCGTTCTCGCCATAGGTGATGACGCGCCGGTCCTCGATGCGGCTGACCAGCGCCTGCACCTCCGGATGGTCGGTGCACATGACGCCGAAGCCATAGAATGGCACGTTCTCGACAAACTGGCGAAAGGCCTCGCGCACCTTGTCGAACGAACCGTAATGGTCGAGATGCTCCGGATCTATGTTGGTGACGACCGCGATCTCGGCCGGCAGCTTCAGGAAGGTGCCGTCGCTCTCATCGGCTTCGACCACCATCCATTCGCCGTCGCCCATGCGGGCGTTGGTGCCGTAGGCATTGATGATGCCGCCATTGATCACGGTCGGATCGAGCCCGCCGGCTTCGAGCAGCGTCGCCACCATCGAGGTCGTCGTCGTCTTGCCATGCGTGCCGCCGATGGCCACCGCCTGCCGGAAGCGCATCAGTTCGGCCAGCATCTCGGCGCGACGGACGATGGGAAGCAGTTTCTCGCGCGCCGCCTTCAGCTCCGGATTGGATTTCTTGATCGCCGTCGAGACGACAACCACCTCGGCATCGCCGATATTGTCGGCATGATGACCGACAAAGCACTCGATGCCCTTGTCGCGCAGCCGTTGCACATTGGCGCTGTCGGCCTGGTCGGACCCTTGCACCTTGTAGCCGAGATTGTGCAGCACCTCGGCTATGCCGCTCATGCCGATGCCGCCGATGCCGATGAAATGCACGAGGCCGATCGTCTGCGGCATCTTCATGCGTGCGTCTCCTTCCTGAATTCCGATACGCTTTTCTTCGACGCAATAGCCTCTGTCAGATCGGCGAGCAACCGTGCCGCGTCCGGTTTTCCGGCCGATTTCGCCGCCGCTGCCATTGTGGTCAGCCGCTTCGTATCGTCCATCAACGCGCCGATGAGCGCAGCGATGCGCTCGGACGATAGCGTGGATTGCGGATGAACTTCGGCGCCGCCTGCCGCGGCCAATGCCGCGGCATTGGCCGCCTGGTCGTGGTCGAGCGCGTGCGGATAGGGCACCAGCAGGGCCGGCCGACCGACCACCGCGATTTCCGATACGGTCGATGCGCCGGACCGCGACATCACCAGATGCGCCGCAGCCATGCGCGCCGCCATGTCGGTGAAGAAGGGCGATACCTCAGCCTGCACGCCAAGGGCGGCATAGGCCGCCTTCACCCGCTCGACGTCGTCGGCGCGGGCCTGCTGCGTGATCAACAGGCGCTTGCGTTGTGCGTCGGAAAGCTGTGTTACCGCCGCTGGCATTGCGTCGGAAAAGAACTGTGCGCCCTGGCTGCCGCCGAACACCAGGAACCGGAACGGCTGGTTCCCAATCGACGCCGCATAGGGCGTCTTTGCCGCCTCAAGCACTTGCGGCCTGACCGGGTTGCCCGTCGTCACCGTCTTGGCGCCGGCAGCGCTTGAATCTTCCGGCAAGAACCCGCCAGCGATGGCATCGACGCGGCCGGCGAGCGCCCGGTTGGCGCGCCCCATCACCGCGTTCTGCTCGTGGATCATCGTCGGCACTTTGCGCCGCGTCGCCGCATAGAGCGGCGGCAGCGTCGGATAGCCGCCGAAACCGACCACGCCGGCTGGCTTGATCCGGCCGATCACGGCGGATGCCTGCCGCACGCCACCCCAGATTTTCCAGAAGGCGGCGAGCACGGCGAAGGGATTTTTCGAGCCGATGGTCGCCGACTGGATCGGATGGATGCCTGCGGCCGGAAACTGGCCGGCAAAACGTTCGGCACGAGCATCGGTGGCGAGATGCACCGTCCAGCCGCGCCTGATCAGCTCGTGCGCCAGCGCCTCGGCCGGGAAGAGGTGCCCGCCCGTGCCGCCGGCCGCGAGAAGGATCGCGCCCTTCGACATTTCACTCCGCCGGCATGGCGCGCTGCGATGGTGCGAAGCCCAACTGCTTGCGCTTTTCGGGCCGCTTGCGGGTCAGCGCCAGCACCATGCCCATCGAGATTGCGATGGCGATCTGCGAGGAGCCACCATAGGAGATGAACGGCAAGGTCATGCCCTTCGCCGGCATCAGCTGCAGATTGACGGCCATGTTGATGACCGATTGCAGACCGAAAACCGTGACCAGGCCGCCAACTGCATAGCGTGTGAAATCGTCCTGCTCCTTGAGCGCGGTGCTGAGGCCGCGCAGCACGATGAAGGCGAAGATGGTCATGATGAAGAAGCACATGATCAGTCCGAACTCCTCGCCGGCCACCGAGAAGACGAAATCGGCATGGCTGTCGGGTATGACCCGCTTGACGGTGCCCTCGCCCGGTCCGACGCCGAACCAGCCGCCATTGATCAGCGCATCGCGGCCCATGTCGACCTGGAACGTATCGCCCTCGCCGGTCATGAAGCGATCGATGCGGCCGGCGACATGCGGGAACACCGTATAGGCGGCGAACACGCCGCCGATGCCGGCAGCACCCAGCGCGATGATCCACAGCCATGGCAGCCCGGCCATGAAGAACATCACCCCCCAGGTGCCGAGCACCAGCATTGTCTGGCCGAAATCAGGCTGCGCCACCAGCAGCGAAATGACGAGGGCCAGAAGCAGCATGGCGAACAGATTGCCTGGAATATCGGGCTGGCGCTTGTGTTCGGCAAACAGCCAGGCGCAGATGACGACGAAGGCCGGCTTCAGGAATTCCGACGGCTGGATCGACACGCCGGCGAGCGACACCCAGCGCCGCGCGCCCTTCACCTCGACGCCGATGTAGAGCACCGCCACCATCAGCACCAGCATGATGCACAGCATCGCCAGGGCCATGCGTCTGATCTGCCGCGATTCCAGGAAGGAGACGGCCAGCATCACGCCAAGTGCGGGAATGGTGAAGATGATCTGCCGTGTGGCGAAGTGGAAACTGTCCAGGCCGATGCGCTGGGCCACCGCCGGGCTTGCCGCGAAAGACAGTACGATGCCGAGTCCCATCAGCGACAGGAACGCAGCCAGGAACCAGCGATCGACCGTCCACCACCAGGTGGCGACCGGGCTTTTGTCGAGACGGCTTTGCATTATCGTGCCCCTCCGATGAGCTTCACGCCATCAATAGTGCTCGCAGCTTGCCTGAAGGCTTCGCCGCGCAGTTCGAAATTCTTGAACTGGTCGAAACTGGCGCAGGCCGGCGAAAGCAGCACCACCACCTCGCCGTTGTCATCATCCCTGGCCGCGTCGCTTGCGGCATGCTCGACTGCTGCGGCCAGCGTACCGGAGATCTCGTATGGTACCGCCTCGCCGAGCGTCGCCGAGAAGACTGGTGCGGCCTCACCGATCAGATAGGCCTTGGCGATGCGCGGAAAGAGGCCGCGCAACGGCTCGATGCCACCCTCTTTCGGCAAACCGCCGGCGATCCAGTAGATGCGCGGAAAGCTGGACAGCGCGGGCGCTGCCGCATCGGCGTTGGTCGCCTTGGAATCGTTGATGAACAGCACATGGCCCTTGCGGCCGACCTGCTCCATACGGTGCGCCAGCCCGGGAAAGCTCTCCAGCCCTGACTGGATCTCGCCCAGCTCGAGCCCGACCTTGAGGCAGGCGGCGATAGCGGCCAACGCATTCTGCGCATTGTGCTGGCCGCGCAGCGAGCCGATGCCTTCGAGAAAGGCAACGCGGCTGTAACGGCCATGCTCCGCCTCCATCAGATTGGTGCCGTCGGCAAAATAGCCGTCGGTCAGCGGCAGGCGCTTGGAAATGCGGATGACATGCCGGCCTGCCCGTTCCAGCCGGTCGGCGAGCTGGGCGCACCAGGAATCGTCGACACCGACGATTGCCGTCTCGCTGCCGGCCGCCAGCCGCTCCTTGATCGCGGCGTAGTGCTGCATCGTGCCATGACGGTCGAGATGATCGGGCGTCAGATTGAGCAGGACGCCGGCGGTCGGATTGATCGAGGGCGCCAAGTCTATCTGGTAGGACGAGCATTCCACGACATAGTGCCGCCCCGGCCCCAGCGGATCGAGCGTCATCACCGCGCGGCCGATATTGCCGCCCATCTGCGTGTCGCGTCCGGCCGATTTCAGGATGTGCGCCGTCAGCGCCGTGGTCGTCGATTTGCCGTTCGTGCCAGTGATGGCGATGAAGGGTGCTGCCGGCGCCAGCAAGGTGCGCTGCCGGCAGAACAGCTCGATGTCGCCAATGATCTCGACGCCTGAAGCGCGTGCCAGCTCCACTGTCCAGTGCGGCTTCGGATGCGTCAGCGGCACGCCGGGCGACAGCACGAAGGCCGAGAACTTCGCCCAGTCGGCGCCGCGCAGGTCGCCGGTCGCGATACCGACGGCCGCGGCATTGGCGACACTGCCGGGGTTGTCGTCCCAGGCGAGCACGTCCGCCCCGCCCTCGATCAACGCGCGCGCAGTGGCGATCCCCGAGCCGCCGAGCCCGAAGAGCGAAACGCGCTTGCCTGCGAAAGATGCGGCGGGGATCAAGCGACCTCCTATCGGAGCTTGAGGGTCGACAGGCCGACCAGCGCCAGGATGACGGCGATGATCCAGAAGCGGATCACCACCTGGCTTTCGGTCCAGCCGAGCTTCTCGAAATGATGGTGGATCGGCGCCATCAGGAACACCCGCTTGCCGGTCATCTTGAAGTAGCCGACCTGGATGATGACCGACAGGATCTCGACGACGAACAGGCCGCCGACGATGACCAGCACGATCTCGTGCTTGGTGGCAACTGCGACCGTGCCGATCAGGCCGCCCAAGGCCAGCGAGCCGGTATCGCCCATGAAGATCGCCGCCGGCGGTGCGTTGAACCATAGGAAACCGAGGCCGGCGCCGATCACCGCGCCGAGGACCACCGCCAATTCGCCGGTGCCGGGCACGAAGTGAATCTGCAGATAATCGGCGAACACCGCGTTACCGGAGAGATAAGCGATGACTCCGAAGGACGCCGCCGCGATCATGATCGGCACGATCGCCAGCCCGTCGAGGCCATCGGTCAGGTTCACGGCATTGCCGGCGCCGACGATGACGAAGCAGGAGAACGGGATGAAGAACCAGCCGAGATTGACGAGAAACTCCTTGGCGAAAGGAAACGTCAGCGACGACGAGAACTGCGCCTGGCCGTTGTGCATGATCACCCAGGCGGCGATGCCGGCGATGACGAATTCAAGCGCTAGCCGCGCCTTGCCGGAAAAGCCGAGATGCGATTGCTTCGTCACCTTGAGATAATCGTCGTAGAAGCCGATCGAGCCGAAACCTAGGGTCACCAGCAGCACCACCCAGACATAGATGCTGGACAGGTTCGCCCACAAAAGCGACGAGCCGATGATGCCGCACAGGATCATAAGCCCGCCCATGGTCGGCGTGCCGGCTTTCTTGAAATGCGTCTGCGGGCCGTCGGCGCGGATCGGCTGGCCCTTGCCCTGCCTCAGCCTTAGTGAATTGATGATGGCCGGCCCGAAGATGAAGACGATCAGCGCAGCGGTGATCAGCGCGCCGCCGGTGCGGAAGGTTATGTAGCGAAAGACGTTGAACACCGAGATCTTGTCCGCGAATTCGACGAGCAGTGTGAACATGCGATCGGCCCCCGGACCTGGCTCTAGGTCTGTTTGGCGGTTGTGGCTACAGCCGGAAATTTTCTGAGCAGTGCGTCGACCAACTTGGAAAACCCGATGCCTTTCGACGATTTGATCATCACCACGTCGCCGGGCTTCAGCGCCGACAGAAGCACCAGTTTCAGATCCTCTGCGCCGGCGCGATACTCCGTCTCGATCTCATCAGGCAGGATATCGGCCAGCGCCCGCATTTCCGGGCCGGCGAGAAAGACCGTGCGCGTGTCGGTGCCGACGATGAGATCGGCAAGGGCTGCGTGCAGCTTCGCCGAATGGTCGCCGAGTTCGAGCATGTCGCCGAGCACCGCGATGCGCCTGCCTTCGCCCGACACCGGCGTCGCGTTGAGCAGCGCCATTGCAGCGCTCATCGACGCCGGATTGGCGTTGTAGCTCTCGTCGATCAGCGTGATCGGACCTTTCGGGTGGCGCAGCACGTGGCGCTTGCCGCGTCCGCGTTCGGCCGAAAGATCGGCCAGTGCCAGCGCCACCCTGGCGATGTCGGCGCCGACCAGATGCGCGGCGCCCAGCACGGCCAGCACATTCTGCACCATGTGGCGGCCCGGCGCGCCAACCCTGGCGGTGATCTCCTGACCGCCGATTTTGGCGGTGATGACAGAATGATCGGCATGCAGCGCGCATTTGTGCAGTTTGAAGGTCGCACGGGCATTCTCGCCAAAGCCGTAAATATGCTCGACGCCGGCGGCTCTCGCCATCTTGTCCAGGAGCTTCCAGCGCGGATCGTCGCGGTTGAGAAGGACGGCGCCATCCGGTTCCAGCCCCTCGAAAATCTCGGCCTTGGCCTTGGCGATCTCGTCCAGATTGCGGAAAAAGCCCAGATGTGCCGCGGCGATCAGCGTGACGATGGCAACATGCGGCCGGACCATCTTGACCAGCGGCCGGATCTCGTCGGGATGGTTCATGCCGATCTCGAAGACGGCGTAGTCGCAATCCGCCGGCATCCGCGCCAGCGTCAGCGGGACGCCCCAGTGGTTGTTGAAAGACTGGGCCGATGCGTGCACCTTGCCGACCGCGGACAGCACATGGCGCAGCGCTTCCTTGGTGGTGGTCTTGCCCGCCGAACCGGTCACCGCGATGATCTTGGCGTTCGAGCGCGCGCGTGCGGCCAGCCCTAGCTTTTCCAGTGCGGCCAGCACATCCTGCACGACGATCATCGGCGCCGTCAGCCGCCCGAGCGACGGCAGCTTGCCCTCGGCGACGACCAGCACGCCGGCGCCGGCCTTGATGGCGGCGGTCGCGAAATCATGGCCGTCCATCGCCTCGCCCTTGATGGCGAAGAAAGCATCGCCCGGCTCAAGGCTGCGGCTGTCGATCGAGATGCCGCTGATGCCCTCCGGCATCGGACCGAGCGGTCGTCCGCCCATGGCGGCGACGAGATCCTCGGAGGTCCACAGGAAGCTCATGCGGCGTGCTCCTGGAGCGCGGCGCGGACTTCCTCATGGTCGGAAAAATGCAACGTCTCGGCGCCGATGTTCTGGCCTTCCTCATGCCCCTTGCCGGCCACGATCAGCGTGTCGCCGGCATGGAGCATGGCGACGGCCTCGTGGATCGCCCTGCGCCGATCGCCGATCTCAATGGCGTCGGGTGCGGCGGCAAGGATCGCAGCGCGGATCGTTTCGGGCACTTCCGAGCGCGGATTGTCGTCGGTGACGATGACGACATCGGCGAGCCGCGTGGCGATCTCGCCCATGATCGGACGCTTGCCCCGGTCGCGGTCGCCGCCGCAGCCGAACACGACGATGACGCGACCGGTGGTGAACGGTCGCACCGAGGCCAAGACGTTTTCCAGCGCGTCCGGCTTATGCGCATAATCGACATAGACCGGCGCGCCGTGGGATGTTGTCCCAACGAGATCGAGCCGGCCCGGCGCGCCTTTCAATTTCTCCAACGCCATCAGGGCTTTGGCGGCAGGCGTTCCAGTGGAGATGGCGAGGCCCGCCGAAACCAGGGCATTGGCTATCTGGAAATCGCCGGCCAGCGGCAGGCCGATCTCGTGAAGAACGCCATCGACTTCGACCTCGGCACGCTGGCGGTGGCGCTCGTGCTCGACCCGCTTCAGTGTCAGGAACTCGCCGTGACGGCCGACCGTCAGCACATTCAGTCCCGCCGCCCTCGCCGCCCGTATCGTCGGCTCCGACCACGGATCGTCGGCAAAGATGACGGCCGGCGCGCCCTTCGGCAGCAGCGTGTCGAACAGGCGCAGCTTGGCGCGATGATAGTCCTCGACCGTCGGATGATAGTCCATGTGGTCGCGGCCGAGATTGGTGAAGCCGCCGGCTGCAAGCTTGACGCCGTCGAGCCGGCGCTGGTCGAGACCGTGGCTGGAGGCCTCCATCGATGCGTGGGTGACGCCGGCATCCGCCAGTTCCCTCAGCAGCCTGTGCAGATCAACCGGGTCGGGGGTGGTCAGCGAACCATATTCGTTGCGGCCCGGCGCCACCACGCCGGTCGTGCCGATCGAAGCAGCCGCAAAGCCTGACTGCTCCCAGATCTGTCTGGTGAAAGCCGCAACCGATGTCTTGCCGCTGGTACCGGTCACCGCGACCATGGTTTGCGGCTGCCTGCCGAAGTAGCGGGCGGCGCTCAGCGCCAGCGCAAGGCTCGGATCGTCGACGGCGAGAACGGGCACCGGCAGTCCGGCGACGGCGCTGCCCTTGCCAGCCACGATCGCTGCTGCGCCGCGCTTGGCGGCATCGGCGGCATAGGTCGCGCCATCGGTTTTGGTGCCAGTGAGTGCGAAGAAAACCACGCCCGGTGCTACCTGGCGGGAATCCGACGAAATCCCGGTAACCTCCGTATCGAAGGAAGCTGTCCCCTCGACAGGCAGGATACCGGCTAGATCTTTCAGCTTCATCGAACCCCGTTCATAGCAACAAAATAGCGCGCAGTTGCCGGCGCGCCCTAAGAATCACTGATAGGAAACCAGCGTTGCGCCATTTTCATGGCTGAAATCTGGCTTCACGCCAAGCATGGAAGCCGAACGTCGGATAATGTTTGCGGCCATGACACCAGCATTCGAGGCGGCCGTCGCACCCATGCCGGGTTTTTCCGGCTTCGGTTCGTCGGCGATCGTAAGCACGATGTATTGCGGATCGTCCATCGGGAAAGCCGCGACGAAGGCGTTGAAATTCTTGTCCTTTGAGTAGCGGCCGTTGACAACCTTCTCTGCCGTTCCGGTCTTGCCGCCGACGCGATAACCAGGAACCCTGGCGTTCCTGCCTGAGCCTTTCTCGGCGTTCAGTGCGTAGAGATAGCGCATGCTCTCGGAGGTCTTGTCGCTGACAACTTTCTTGGCCACCGACATCGCCTGTTCCTGCGCGCGTCTCAGGAATGTCGGCTGGATCAGATAGCCGCCGTTCACCAGCGCGGCACAACCGACCGCCGTCTGCAGCGGCGTCGTCGACACGCCGTGACCAAAGGCGATGGTAATCGAATGGACCTGTTTCCAGATTTTGGGCTCGGTCGGGCGGGCGACCTCAGGCAGTTCCGTCTGCATCTTCTCGAGGATGCCCAGGCGATGCAGGAATTCGCGGTGCCCCTCGATGCCAACCGCTTCGGCTTCCTTGGCCGAACCGATGTTGGACGAGTAGATGAACACTTCGGGCACCGACAGCACCCGGGCCTTGCCGTGAAAATCATGGATGGTCTGACGGCCGATCCTGATCGGGCGCGAAGCGTCGAAACGGCTTTCCAGCGTCACTTTGCCGGAATCGAGCGCCATGGCGGTGGTGAAGCTCTTCAACGTCGAACCCATTTCGTAAAGGCCGGCCGACATGCGGTTCAAGCGGTCCTTGTCCTGGGCATTGTAGGGGTTGTTGGGATCGAAATCAGGAACCGAGGCCATCGCCATCACTTCGCCGGTCTTGATGTTGAGAACGACGGCGCCCGCTGCGATTGCGCGGTATTTCTCCATGCCGGTCGCGACCTCGTCACGCACGATATGCTGGACGCGCAGGTCGATCGAGAGCTGCACCGGCTTCAGATCCTTTGCCACCGCCAGTCCCGACGCCTGAAGGTCGCTCAGCCCCTGTTCGTCGATGTATTTCTCCATGCCCGAGATGCCCTGGTTGTCGATGTTGGTGAGCCCGACAATGTAGGACGAGGTTTCGCCAGCCGGATAGAAGCGGCGCTTTTCGGTGCGGAAGCCGAAGCCGGGAATGCCGAGTTGCATGATATCCGATTGTTGCTTGGGCGTCAGTTGCCGCTGCAGCCAGACGAAGCCGGCGCCGCTCTTCAGCTTATGGTAGGTCTGCTCGTAGTCGATTTCGGGAAGCACCGTCGCCAGCTTTTCGATCGCCTCGTCGGCGTCGACAATGCGGCGCGGCTCGGCAAACAGCGACGCCGTCTTGATATCCGTCGCCAGCACTTCGCCGTTGCGGTCGATGATATCGGGCCGAGACGCCGTCACCCGGCTCTGCGGACCGCCGGACAGGTCGGGATTCTGGAAACCGAGATAGACCAGCCGCCCGGTGATGGTCGAATAGATGCCGAAGAACACCGCCATCGTCATCACGATGCGGGTCCTGCCCTTGCCGCCGGTCGCCTTGCGGGCGCCTTCCACCACAATCGATCCGTCTTCCGACTTGGCGCGGCGCTTCAGCAGTCTGGCGATCAAAGGAAGCCTGGCCATCACTGGAAGTCTGGCGATCATTGGACGATGCCTCCGGTGATTATCGCGTCGTTGCCGATCGGTTCCTTGCCGGAATTGTCGGCCATGCCGCCCAGCGGCTGCGACGAAAGGTCCTCGATGGTAACGGGTTTTGCCGGCAGATCGTCCAGCCCGATGATCTGGCGGGCGCTGACCGGCTCGAGCTCGAGTTGCGATTTGTAGATGTCGGCCAGCTTTTGCAGGCGAGACGGCTGGGTAAGCAGGCTCCAGTCCGCCTTGAGCAGGTCGATCGTATCCTCCTCATATCGGATCTGCGCCTGGATCTTGTGCACCGCCGCCAATTGTTCCTCGGCCTCGCGCTTGGTCTTGTAGGTCAAGGCCGCAGCCGAAACCATGACGGCGATAAGGACTATGTCGCTGGTACGAAACACGTGCTCACCTCTCTCCCGGCCGCTCGGCACCGGGAAGTTTTGGGTCAGGAAGTTTTGGAAGCCCGAAAATCGAAAAGTCGCCGGCGCGCGCCGGTGCGTCGGTGCGGGCAGCAACGCGCAGCCTTGCCGAGCGCGCGCGCGGATTGGCCGATATCTCGGCCTCCTCAGGCGTCACGCCGCTACCCGCCTTTTTGAAGGTGGCGGTGCGCGCTTGCGCCTCGGGCAGGTGCCGCGATCCGGTCGCCGCATCGGCGCGGTCGGCGATGAAGCGCTTGACGATGCGGTCTTCCAGGGAGTGGAACGTCACCACGGCCAGCCGTCCGCCCGGTTTCAGCACGCGCTCAGCCGCAAACAGCGCTTTGGCCAGTTCGCCGAGTTCGTCATTGACGAAAATGCGCAGCGCCTGGAAGACGCGTGTCGCCGGATGGATCTTGTCCTTCGGCGCGCGGCCGACATGCGTTTCGATGGCGTCGGCAAGGTCGAGCGTGCGTTCGAACGGATGTTTTTCGCGACGGCTTTCGATCATGCGGGCGATGCGGCCGGCATGACGCTCTTCGCCAAGAAACCCGAAGATGCGGGCAAGGTCGCCCACTTTGAAGCTGTTGACGACATCGGCGGCGCTGAGGCCCGCCTGCGCCATACGCATATCGAGGGGTCCGTCGGCGCGGAACGAAAAGCCGCGCTCCGCCTGGTCGATCTGCATTGAGGAGATGCCAATGTCGAGGACGACGCCGTCGGCACTTTCGACATGCTCGTCCAATGTCGAGAACGGCGCCTGAACGAGCCTGAGCTTGCCGCCTGATTGATGTTCGAGGACACGACCCGCAGCGATCGCATCCGGATCGCGGTCTATAGCGACGACCGAGGCGCCGCTTGCCAGAATGGCTTTGGTGTAGCCGCCGGCGCCGAAGGTGCCGTCGACGATCAGCTCGCCCGCTTTAGGCGAAAGCGCCTCCAGCACTTCGGCAAGGAGGACCGGAATGTGACGGGCCGGTCCGCCAACGGCGTGAGGGTCATCGCCGTAGCCCGCCATCATTCCGGTCGCTCCCCAGGCTTCGTCCCCTGCCGAAGCTGCAAAAGCCGGGCGCGTGCTTCCGCCCCGTAGGCGGTGAGCCGTCCAGGTTCCCAGATCTGAAAGAAATTGCCGCGACCGACAAACGCCGCTTCCGCGGAAATGCCGGTGTGCTCGCGGATGAAATCGGTCATCGAGATGCGGCCGTCCTGATCGAGCTTGAGAAATGTTCCATCGCCATGGCAGAAGAACGACATGTCGTCGGCCGTCTGCAGGAAGGGGTCTTCCTGCGCGATGCGCTGCTCGTAGCGGTCGAGCAGGTCGAGCCCGCCGACATCCATCGCCGGGCGATCCAGGCAGCGCAGCGCATAGAGTTCCGAATAGCCGCGTTTCTGCACAACCGCACGGAAATGCGCTGGAACGGACACCCGTCCCTTCGCATCGATCCTGTTCACCGCGCTTGACAGAAACCGGTCCATTACGCGTTACGGCCGCTTGCGCCGCCGCACCCCTCTGCATCTTCCCGCCCGCGCCGCCCCGGCGCGGTCCCTGCCCAAAACTCACTTCGTTCCAGGCGAAAACAAGCAAACGCGCAGCCGCCGCGGCTGCCCGATTGGCGTACGCTTCACCCTGACGCGGAACGAAGGCTTGAATATCGAAATGGGATATCATGGGGCGCTATGGGCGTCAACGGGAATAGGTTCACAAACGCGCGTGCCACAACCGATGAGAGCAGCTTTGACGGCACTCCCGTCTTTATGCTCCATTAAGCCTAACGAAGCGTTTAGAGCCGCTTGGCCTAACCGGAGGCGGCTTGCCCCGGATCGCCACCGCGCATAGCGTCAGCCCGTCCTTTCCCGGTCTGAAACAAGGTTGAAACCATGTCCGAAAAAGCCCAGTCCCGCGCGGCGGCACTTCCCCATCTGCGTCGCGGCAGGCTTGCTAAGGGCGACCCAATTCCTCTGCCCCTAACTATGGCCGCCATTTTCCACGCACCCGGCGACGCCACCGGCTTCGATCAATATGGCCGCTTCAGCAATCCGACCTGGGACGCGGTCGAACACATGCTGGCGCATCTGGAAGGCGCGCCATGCGTTGCCTTCCCTTCGGGAATGGCTGCGATCTCGGCGGTGCTTTTTGGGTTGCTCAAATCCGGCGACCGAATCCTGCTGCCGTCGGACGGCTATCACACCACGCGGGCGCTGGCGGACGGTTTCCTAAAACCTTTCGGCGTCGCCCATGATCTCCGGCCGACATCAAGCTTCCTCGACGGCGGCTTCGATGGATATCGACTGGCCTTCGTCGAAACTCCCGCCAATCCGGGACTGGATATCTGCGACATTACGGCTGTCGCCGAAGCCGTGCACAAAGCGGGCGCAATCCTGGTGGTCGACAACACGACGATGACGCCCTTCGGCCAGCGCCCGCTCGATCTCGGCGCCGACATCGTCATTGCCGCGGACACCAAGGCACCCAATGGCCATTCCGACGTCCTGTTCGGCCATGTCGCCAGCCGCAATGCCGACATCATCGCCGCCGTGTCCGGCTGGCGCGAGACGTCGGGCGCCATTCCCGGGCCGTTCGAGGCGTGGCTTGTGCATCGCGGCTTGGAAACGCTCGACGTCCGTTTCGACCGCATGTGTTCTTCCGCCGAAGTCATCGCGCGGCGGCTGCAAGGCCACCCCGCTGTCAGCGGTCTGCGCTTTCCCGGATTGGAAAGCGATCCATCGCACAATCTTGCCCGCGCCCAGATGGAGCGCTTCGGCTTTCTCATCTCGTTTGTACTGGCATCGGAGGGCAAGGCCGAGGATTTCATCAACAACTGCGCATTGATGCAAGCGGCGACGTCGTTCGGAGGCGTGCATACGTCGGCGGAACGGCGAGCAAAAAGAGGAGACGCTGTTCCGCCCGGCTTCGTTCGCCTGTCGGTCGGCTGCGAACCGGTGGAAGAGCTTTGGCAGGCGATCGAAGCGTCGCTGGACGGCATCGGCGGCTGAACGAACCGATCACGAAGCCAGATCGTCGGCTTCGATATTGCGCCGGCCATGCAGCACGCGCAGGATCTCGACTGCAACCTCGCCGACACGATACAAGGTGAGATACTCGCCGACGACCAGATGACGGATGCCAGGCGCAATGTCTTCGCGCGGTGCGCCTGAGAAGGGATGCAGGATCAGCAGATCCCATCGCCTTTCCAAGGTGTCCACGAGACGGACCGCAGCGTTTGGATTGTGTTCGGCAATGTAGTCGCCGATAAGTTCGAGGTCGATCAATGCCTGAGGAAGCAGGCGGTATTTCACTCCCCAAGGCCTTTGGCCTCGGCCATTTTCAGATATTTGGCACGTAATCGTTCCATGATTGGCGGCCCGTCCAGCGCCGGTCCGCTGTCGATCCCCTCCTGCACCAGCTTGCGCAACTCCTCGACGGTATAGCCGTGCAGGTCGCGGCGGTCCTTCCATTGCCTGAGCGCGTCGCGGATCACCTCGCTCGCCGAAGCATATTCGCCGGCGGCGACCACGTCGTCGACCGCCGCCGCCAGTTCCGGCGAAAGCGTGATGCTGCGTTTGTCCACCTGACCCATGATGCGCTCCTGCTATTGCCCGCAGCTATGGTACGATTTAATCGCACCTGTTTCAAGAAACGCTTGCTCCGCGCACAGCCCAGCGAAAGCTGACTCAGCCAATGAAGCGCCTGAACCAGCAGGCGCGCCCGAAGACGCAACCTGTTGATACAAGGAGATTTTCTTGTAGAACCTGGAAGAAATTGCCAGCTGGCCTGTAAGCCGGGTTCTGTATGGCCCTCGCCCCTTGCGGCGCGAGAACGTGGCGGCCATTCATCTTGGGCGCATGTTGCCATGCACCTCACGCAACCTACCCGGACGGTGAGCCGGAAACAGCCCTCGAGGGTTTCCCCTCGCACCGTCCCTATTCGGTCTTGCTCCCGGTGGGGTTTACCGTGCCGCTCCTGTTGCCAGTCGCGCGGTGGGCTCTTACCCCACCCTTTCACCCTTACCACGACGGATCATGGCGGTTTGCTTTCTGTGGCACTTTCCCTAGGGTCGCCCCCGCCGGCCATTAACCGGCACCGTGTCTCCATGGAGCCCGGACTTTCCTCACCCGCAGCCTTTCGGCTTCGCGGGTGCGGCCGCCCAGCCAGCTGGCAAGGCGTATAAAGGGGTTCACGTCCGAAAACGCAAACAAAAAAGCAGGTTCCGGCTTATTACGCCGGCGCTCCAAGCGCGGCCAACTGCACCTTGACCTTGCCGCAATAGGCCGCGGAAATCGGGTTCATCCGTTTGGCGCCATGGCCGGCATTGTATTTGAGGATCGTGCCGCAGGTCGTGCCGTCGCCGAGGTTCCGCGCCATGGCGAGGTATTTCATGCCGTATTTGATGTTGGTCTCGGGATCGTAGAGGCCCTTGATCGAGCCGTTGTAACCCATCATTCGCGCCGTCGACGGCTTGATCTGCATCAGGCCGATCTCACCGGCGCTGCCGACCTGGTTCGGCCGGAAGCTGCTTTCGATCATGATGACCGCGTGGGCGAGCGACACCGGCACACCATTGCTGGCGGCATGACGCTCGATGATCGCCGAATATTGGCCACTGCCGCCAGCGGCCGCCGCCTTCGGCGCCGCCGCCCCGCTTTTCCGGCCGATCGACGCGGTCGTCGCCTGGTCGATGCGGGTCCTGTTACGCTTCACGTGCCGCTTGGGGACTGCCTTTTTTGCAGAGGCTGGCTCTTTCACCTTAACCCCAGCTTTTTCCGCCTTTGCGGAGGCTGGCTTTTTCGCCTTTACCGCAGCAGCTTTTTTCGCCTTTGCGGGGGCTGTGCTTTTTTCCTTTGCATCTTGGCCGGCTTTCGGCGTGGCTGTCTTATCGGACGCGGTAATGAAACCCTGGTCTGCTCGCTGGCTCAACGGCGCGCCATTGGCCGCACCGATGGCAAAAGTCATTACGCCGGCAGCAACAGCTGCCGTTAAAACGGTCAATTTCTGCATGGGATCCTGTTCTGTTTGAACCGCGCGAAGAACTTCACGCAGCTACGCCAATCAACATCGGAACATCTGGGAGGCTGTAGGTCCGACAACTTGCACGGATCGCCTTTGACGACCGAATTGGCGGCAAAAAAGGCGGGGCAAGTCACTTTGAGTGACAGGCTGTAACTCAACGCTAGGAAAAGACTACTTGGACGGGACTGCTCTCACGGAGGCAAGCAGCCTTTCCAGCGTGCGAATTGTCGATCCGTCGGCCACGCCATCCACTTTGCGTTGGCGGAAGTGCCGTTGAAAAGCCTCGACCACGATTTCGGTCTGCCGGTCGAAGGCGCCTGATATCTCCACGCCATAACCGTAGAGCGCCAGCATCGATTGCAGCGCCTCGACCTCGGCATCCGCATCGCCGGCCCTTAGCACCGCGCCGCGCCTGACAGGTGCCGCTTCGACGAGATGGCCGACACCGGCCTCGAACAGGGCCTTCCAAGGGAATTTCTCGCCCGGATCGATCTTGCGTCCCGGCGCCACGTCGGAATGGGCAAGCACCCGTTGAGCTGGAATGGAATGGCGCTGGATGATCCCCTTGCACAGGCCGATGACGGCATCGATCTGCCGTTTCGGAAAATTCCGATAGCCCAGCAAATGCCCCGGATTGACGATCTCGATGCCGACCGAACAGGAGTTGATGTCGGTGCGTCCGAACCACGAACTCTTGCCGGCATGCCAGGCACGGTCGCTTTCCCTGACCATCTGGATAATGCGGCCGTCCTCATGGACGATGTAGTGCGACGAAACCTCGCTGGCCGGATCGCACAGCCATGCTTCGGCCCCGGCGCCGGTCTGCATGCCGGTGTAGTGCAGCACGATCATGTCGAGCTTATCGCGTCGTGGACCGAAATTCGGCGATACCCTTACCTCGGCGCTGGGCTCGTCGGGCGGGAAGCCGCTCATGCGTGCCGCAGGCCTCGTTCGATCATCTCATAGGCCGCGTTGATCGCCGCTATCCTGCTCGTTGCGATCTTGATGAATTCCTGCGGCAGCCCGCGTGCGATCAGCCGGTCCGGATGGTTGTCCGAAACCAGCTTGCGATAACGCTTCCTGACCTCCTCGAACGTTTTTCCCCGCTCGATGCCAAGCACGACATAAGGATCGGCCGCACCCAGGTCGACGTGCCGGGCCAGAATGCTCTGGTAGTGCGCCTCCTCTATCCGGAAGATCTCGGCGATGCGATGCAGGAACTGGCCTTCGCGCTCGTGGACCAACCCGTCAGCCTTGGCGATATGAAACAGCCCGTCGAGAATATCCTCAAGCATCGCGCAGTTCGAATGACCGGAGCCACAAAGCTGCGCCATGCGCGCGGCATAGGTCTCGAAGCCGGCGATGTCGCGCTTGGCCAGATCGTAGAGCCGCGCCACATTGCGCGTTTGGTCCTTCGGCACTTCGAATATCTGCTGGAAGGCGCGCACCTCGTCCGGCGTGACAACGCCGTCGGCCTTGGCCATCTTGGCCGACAGCGCGATCATCGCCACCGAGAAGGCGACGCGCCGGCGCAGATCGGGGTCGCCGGAGAAAACCGTGCGCACGGCCTCAACGACGTCGGCGACACCCGACGAGGTTGAGGACGAAACGCGGGTGATGAAGTCGCCGAGGCGATCCCAAATCGACATGAGCACCTATTACGGCTAACCGGCCACCGCTATCAAGCGAAGACAATGCCGCAGGGCCGGCCCAACCGATTTCGCGGGCCGCCTGAAGCAGCCGGCGCTGACCGTCGATCATGGAAAATCAAGAGACGGCCGTCGGGGCACCGGCCATGGCGCGAACCGCAGGCATTGTGACATCTTGCTGGTCGTTGCCGCTTGGCGGCGAGCTTCGGCTATGTCGTGTCGGAGAAACTGGCTACGCCGAGCTGACAGGTGGGCTGCTGGGCGTTATTGCTCGTGTCAGCCAGGTGCAATTGCTGCAAGCCTTCGTCGCCTTGCCATTTCGGCCCCTGCTGCGGGGCGAAAAAGTGACCCGGCGAAACTGTGCTTGCGCTGCGGCAACAGCCGCAAGGCGCATATCCAGAAGTCAGAAGGCCGGCATGATGCCGGCCTTCTGTGCATCACATGGGAACTACTGCGCCGGCGCAGGCTGTGCCGGAGCGGGCTCAGCTGGCTTCGTGGCGTCAGGAGCCGGCTGCATCGGCTGTTCGTTCGCCGGCGGATTGGTGCTCTGCGTGGTTGTGGCGTCCCCGCCCGTGCCGCTGTCGCTGCAAGCGGCAACGCCAACCAGGGCAAGCGCCGAAACTGACGCAAGAATGAGCTTTTTCATGACATCTCTCCTCTAATCACGCCCCCGCTACCGGGTGACGATCGAGGACGGAATGCATCAGGCGCCTATGAGTTTCATAACGTTGCGTTTCCGCATGTAACATCATCTGCTTTTGCCGTTGCCTGCGAAGCCATGGCCAACTATCACCAAGCCATGGCGAATTAACGCATTGAATCAATAAAATGCCCGGGAGAGCTGCGGTGACCGCCAAATGGGATTTCTGGATCGACCGCGGCGGCACCTTCACCGACGTTATCGGCCGTGACCCGGAAGGCGGGTTGCACCCGCGCAAGCTGCTATCCGAAAATCCTGAAGCCTATGCCGACGCCGCTATCCAAGGCATTCGCGATCTGCTCGGATTGAAATCCGGCGCGCCGATCCCGTTCGGCCTGATCGGCGACATCAAGATGGGCACCACCGTTGCCACCAACGCGCTTCTGGAGCGCAAGGGCGACCGTGTGCTGCTGCTCATCACCAGGGGATTTCGCGACGCGCTGAGGATCGCCTACCAGGCGCGGCCCGACATCTTCGCCAAGGAGATCATTCTTCCCGAGCAGCTCTACGAGCGCGTCATCGAGGTCGATGAGCGCGTGCGCGCCGACGGCTGCGTCGAACGGCTGCTCGACATCGCTGCCGTGCGCCCGGCCATCGAACGGGCCAAGGCTGACGGCATCGACGCCATGGCAATCGTCTTCATGCATGCCTGGAAATATCCCGAGCACGAAAAGGCGGTTGCAAAAGTCTGCAGAAAACTGGGTTTTCGCCAAGTCTCGGTCAGTCACGAGGTCTCGCCACTCATCAAGCTGGTCGGTCGCGGCGACACCACCGTGGTCGACGCCTATCTGTCGCCGATACTGGCAAGGTATGTGCAAAGGGTGGCGGAAGAGCTGGGCGTCGCGCCAATCTCCCCCCTTGTGGGGGAGATGTCGGCGAAGCCGACAGAGGGGGCCGCTGTCCCGCCAGCATCTCAGCATTTCGACGGCGCCAATGAGGACGGAAAGCGTCCTACGGCGCCCCCCTCTGCCCTGCCGGGCATCTCTCCCACGAGGGGGGAGATCGGCCAATCCCCTCGCCTCATGTTCATGATGTCGTCGGGTGGTCTCACTGCCGCCGACATGTTTCAGGGCAAGGACGCGTTGCTGTCCGGTCCGGCCGGCGGCGTCGTCGGCATGGTCGAGACCGCGAAACTCGCCGGTTTCGACAAGGTCATCGGCTTCGACATGGGCGGCACCTCTACCGACGTCGCCCATTATGACGGCGACTATGAGCGCGCCTTCGACACCGAGGTTGCCGGCGTGCGCATCCGCGCGCCGATGATGCGCATCCACACCGTCGCCGCCGGCGGCGGTTCGATCCTGCATTACGAGGCCGGGCGCTTCCGCGCCGGGCCGGATTCGGCCGGCGCCAATCCCGGCCCGGCCGCGTACCGGCGCGGCGGGCCGCTGGCCGTCACCGATGCCAATGTCATGCTGGGCAAGCTGCAGCCCGACTTCTTCCCGGCCATTTTTGGACCCGGCCAGAACGAGCCGCTCGACGTGCAAACCGTGCGCGAAAAATTCGCAGCACTGGCAGCCGAAATCGGCGACGGCCGCTCACCGGAGGCGGTGGCCGAAGGGTTTATCACCGTCGCCGTCGAAAACATGGCCAACGCCATCAAGAAGATTTCCGTGCAGCGCGGCTACGACGTCACCGAATATCTCCTGAACTGTTTTGGTGGCGCCGGCGGCCAGCATGCCTGCCTCGTTGCCGACGCACTCGGCATGGAAGCGGTGCTGATCCATCCTTTCTCCGGCCTGCTGTCGGCCTATGGCATTGGATTGTCCTCGGTGTTTGCGTCACGTCAGCAGGCACTGCTGAAGCCGCTGACTGAAGACTCGAGGCCGGTGATCGACGAGCTCATCGCGGAATTGCGCAAAGCCGTCATCGACGAGCTTGCCGCACAAGGCATTGCCGAGAACGCCGTCGCCTCGAAGCCAGTGCTGCAGGTCCGCTACGACGGCACTGATACCGCGCTGCCGGTGAATTTCGAGCACGGCTCGATTGCACGGGCCAAGGGCGATTTCGAAACGGCCCACAATGCGCAGTTCGGCTTCGTCTATGACGACAAGCCGATGATTGTGGAATCGGTCGGCGTCGAAGGCATCGACACCGGCGGCACCGGCCGCAAGGAAAGTAATTCAGTCCTTGAGGACATCGCCGCAAGTCCTTCGCAGAGTCGGCAAATCTTCGCCGACGGCGCCTGGCGCGACGCCGGCATCTTCCGCCGCGAGGCGCTCAAACCGGGGCATCGGATTGCCGGCCCTGCCCTGATCATCGAGCCGAACCAGACCATCGTCGTCGAGCCGGGCTGGCAGGCCGAGATCACCGCCAAGAACCATGTGCTCTTGCGCCGCATCGAGAAAAAGCGCCGGCAGGCGGCGCTCGGCACTGAGGCCGATCCGGTCATGCTGGAGGTCTTCAACAACCTGTTCATGTCGATCGCCGAACAGATGGGCGTGACGCTGCAGAACACCGCCTATTCGGTCAACATCAAGGAGCGGCTGGATTTCTCCTGCGCCGTCTTCGACCGTCATGGCGCGCTGGTCGCCAACGCGCCCCATATGCCGGTGCATCTCGGCTCGATGGACCGTTCGGTGGAAACCATCATCCGGCTGAACTCGGGCGACATCCACCCCGACGACGTCTTTGCCCTCAACGCGCCCTATAATGGCGGCACGCATCTGCCTGATATTACGGTGGTGACGCCTGTTTTTTCCCTCCCCCTCGAGGGG
>NZ_JAMYLP010000077.1:0-28294 GCF_040318085.1 Mesorhizobium sp. M1322 | reverse complement strand
ACAATTGGCATCGTCCACACGGCAGCCTAAAGTCCAAACCACCCATCAGTCGCCTCGATATAACCCTGGACAACCTGTTGAGGCTCCACAACTAGCCATCGACAGCCTCTCGGCTTTGGAACGCGTCGCGCCCGAAACTGGATTTCGCGAGTTCCTGATCAGCGTCACCTCTTTCGTCAAGAAGCGTGAGATTGCGGGACTTTGCACAGCCACTGACACATCGTTGGTGGGTGGCCATTCCGCCAGCGAACAACACATCTCGACGCTCACCGATTCTATCATCCTGTTGCGCTACATTCAGGAAGCCGAGTTCATGCATCGCGGCCTAATGGTGTTGAAGATGCGTGGCAGCGAACACGACAAGCAAATCCGACGCTTCACAATCGACGGCAAAGGGATGCACCTCGGAGCGCCCCTGACTGGGGCGCCGGACGTGTTCCGGGGTCCTTCCGATAACCAAGGCTTGATCGACATGAGCGGTTGTAGTGCGCTTAAGCAGACAGTGGCCGAAATTCTACGTTGCGAGGAGAATCCAAGCCAGACGAGCATCAGTCAGCCGAGCTTTCGGCTGCTGATCGAAAATACGGCGGACGGCGTGTTGGTTGTCGATCTCGCTGGCGCGGTGCTTTACGCCAATCCAGCCGCCGCACGGATTTTCGGCAAACGACCCGAACACCTTCTTCACGTTCCGCTCGGTCGTCCCGTCGTCTCAGGCGAGACGGCCGAAATCACCGTACATCGTCCGGTCGGAAAGCCAGCAGACGTAGAGATGCGGGTGGTAGAGGTAACTTGGGACGGCAAACCGGCGCTTCTGGCGAGCCTCCGTGATGTATCGGCGCGACGCGCGCAGGAAGAGCGTCAGCGTCAATCACAGAAGCTGGAAGCGATCGGCCGCCTAATGGCCGGCATTGTTCATGATTTTAAGAATCTGATCGCCGCGTTCGAGTCTGGGCTGCGGCTGCTGGAAAAGCAGATCGCTTTAGATCCAAAGGATCCCAACGTCGCCATGCTCATCGAAGAAATGCACAGACGAACCCAAAATGGCAGTGCATTGACGCAGCAGTTGCTCGCATTCTCGCGCCGACAATCTCTCGTCCCTCGGACCGTCGATCTCAACGAAAGGATCAGCTCTCTTACCAGTCTTCTCGAGCGGACTCTTGGCAGCGGCGTCAAGGTCCAATGCGACTTGGATCCGACGCTCGGCCCTATTCTCATCGACGCGAACCAGCTCGACGTTGCCATCCTCAATCTCGCCGTCAATGCCAGGGATGCCATGGCGGGCAGCGGCACGCTTACGATTGAGACAAACGATGTCCCAGACGATCTAGAAGACATGCCCGCTATTGCTGCATTTTTCGTACAGGTGACTATACGCGATACCGGCTGTGGGATGAGTAAGGACGTGCTGGCCCAGGTTTTCGAGCCTTTCTTCACCACCAAGGGCGACAGTGAGGGAACCGGTCTGGGGCTCAGTCAGGTTTATGGCTTCATCCATCAGTCAGGCGGACGTATCCGAATTGACAGCGAGATTGGAAAGGGTACGAGCATCCATCTCTTCCTTCCGCGCGCTTAGGCAAATGCGACAGGACACTAGCCAGATCAGCTGAAGCTATATTGAAGGCGCCGACTGCAAGCTAAGCTGTGCGGGGAACCAGATGTCGGAGGCGCCGACGGTGGCGTCGATCCAACGGGCGCCCCATTATTTCGGGGCGCTCCAAAAGGGAGCGCTTCGCAAGGCGACTGTAAGGACTCAGGCACCGAAGATCACGAAACAAGGACATCTCTGCGCACGTCGGCATTGGAAGTCGAAAAAGCGGATCGGGGACCAACCCGCTTTTTCTTTGCTGCCGACATGGGCTGGGGCTGGGGGAATGTCGGCGAGCAATCCTAGAATGGTTCAAAAAGGCAATTATCCTTGATCGTCGGCTTCGGCCGGTTATCCTGCCTTTATCAGACCCGCACGGCGATTGAATGATCAAAGGCCGCCCGTCGCGAGCGATCTCAACTGATGCGTCTGGACCAGTCGTCAATCTGGCGCTCGGCTTCTTCCTTGGCGATTCCATACCGTTCTTGGATACGTCCTACGAGTTGATCACGGTTCCCTTCAGCCCGATCAAGATCATCGTCGTTAAGGTCACCCCATTGTTCCTTGGCTTTTCCCTTGAGTTGCGTCCACTTTCCCTTGATTTGATCCCAGTTCATGACTTCTCCTTTGTTGTGCAAGGACAAATGCGGACGCACACGATAATGTTCCCTCAGTTGCGAAAGCCCGGCACCGTCTTTCCCGGCGTTTGCCTGAAAGCTTCTCATGGGTTCGGCAGCGATGCTTCGCAGAATAAGGGCGACCTCATGGCAGGCCCTTGCGGTAATGGAATGCTAGGATCGCGGAAAGGTTCGGCCGTCCGTGAGTTGTCCCCGAGAGAGACACCCCGTGTCTCGCGTCAAATTTGACTAGCCACCAACTGCCATTCTACCGCCCGCATAGGCCGCCAGTGCTCGCTGCCGCTCCGGTGCCATTTACCGGGGAACGCTTTAGTCTGCCCGCAGTTCTAGAATTCGAGCAATATGGTAATTCCGCCTTGCTCACGGCGAATTCAATTCAGGGAGCGCCCTATGAACAACTCCGATGCGAACAACGCGAATCCGCAGCCGGGGAATCCACACCCAGAGCCGGCCCGACCGCCTGCCCCTCCGGAGCGCCCTCCGGATCAACCGCCAGACCTACCGCCGTCTCACCCGATTCCAACTCCGGGAAAAGGACCGGCTGAGATTCCACCTGATATTCCGCCGGACATTCCTCCAGAGCCAACGCACCCGGGTCCGGTTATCTGACGGGCAGGCATCCACGTGTCGGGGCCGCCTGCCAACGGGGACTGCCGGCGGGGCATTGAGGTAGCCACTGGCCCGCTTCCGCCACAAGATTGGGGCAGCAAAGAAAAGGGGATTGATCCCTCGGCGGAACAGACACGTGCTCGGCTATATCTGAGAAATCCTTCCTACAGGGGACTTGGAGGCAGCATCATCGGATGGCCAACGAGGACAAAAGGATCGTCATTGCCGGCAGCATCGGCTGCTATGCCGGCGGCTGCCTGGCGCTCGCCGGGCGACGGGTGATTCTGCTGGCACGGCCGCACATCGAAGAGGCCATGCGGAAGGACGAGTTGCGGATCACCGGCCTTGACGGCCGCGATCGCTCCATCAAGCCAGATGGGCTTTCGGTCACCGCCGATCCGGCGGTCGCCTTGCGCGGCGCCGAAATCATTCTTGTGACGGTCAAGAGCGGCGCGACTGAAGCGATTGCGGCGCTCATTGTCGCCCATGCCCTGGTGCGCAAGGCAGAGCAGGAAAGGCGTGGATCGCCCGGCTTGACGTCCGAGGCCATCATGGCGGACGGCCGCCAATAATCGCTGTGATCGTCAGTTCGCGGCCCGCACATGCGCCCAGTAACGGCCCTTGCCGGTACGCTTGGCTTCATACAGCGCGTGATCGGAACAGGTGAGAAGAATTTCCGGCTCGCCGCCATCGGCAGGCGCGAAAGCGCTTCCAATGCTCAACCCGATGGGTATTGCGGTGCCCAGGCCAAGGTCGAAAGGAACCGAAATCTTCTCAATAGCCCGCTTTGCAAGATAGGTGGCTTCGATCTCGGATGTGTTGGGCAGCAGGATGACGAATTCGTCACCGCCGATCCGAAAAACCACATCCCCCGCTCGGAAAGCGCGTTTCAATCGTTCGGCCACCTTGCGCAGCAGCATGTCGCCGACCGCGTGGCCGAAGCAGTCATTGACGTGTTTGAAGCCGTCGAGGTCCATGCTGAGAACGGCAAACGGCCTGCCGCCATTTGCGGCCGGCGCGGCAAGCTCGCCGCACATGCCGCGCAGTTTCTCCTGAAGGAAGATGCGGTTTGGCAGGCCGGTCAGGGCGTCCTTGATCGCCAGATCGCGATTGTCCAGTTCGGCGCGGATCATGCGGGCGTTGATCGCATGATTTTGAAGCAGCACGATGATGACGCCGGCCACATAGAACGGCACTTGAATTCCGACGATCGACATTCCGGGCGCCGGCGAAAACAGCGCGCCAACCAGGAAAGGCAGGCTTACGGCCAGCATAACGAATATGGCGTAGCGCGGGGTCGCGGCGTTGCGGGACGACACCACGCCGACGACGCCTGCGACATTCAGGGCAGCCAGCACGGCGAGCGCGATATGCCCGCTGACGACGCAGCCATAGCAGCCGAGGCCGAAAATGACCGACCATGGGCCCCCGGCGGCCATGAGGCCTGCCAGCGGCCCCGTTCCCCCGCGCTTGCGGGCCCGCTCACATTCCCGCATCAGCAGGAAGCGGACGGCAAACAGGATGAGGTCGGCCGCGATCCAGGCGTAGGGCCACCGGTCGCCGGTGACGACCGCGGCGCTGACTGCCAGCACCAGGACGCTGATGGTGCCGAACAGGACAGCGAATTTGCGATCGAAGGTGGTATCGAGAAGCCGCGCACGGACAGCTTCCGGTTCCGCTCTCATCGGCGAAGAAAACCAGGCGAACAGCCGCGCGCCGGCGCTTCACTTTCCGCGCGTTTTCGGGTTGGCCAAGGGTTCGTCGTGTGCCAGTCGAGTGCTCCGTGTCGGGCGACACAGTCTCCACGGGCATGCTGGACCAAGGTGATTAAGATTAGCTTAGGTACCAGGACGAGCCGGCCGCAAGGGACCGTCGATCAGGGTGATCTTTTGCCAGATCTTCCGCGACAGGTTGGAGCTCAGGGACTCGATGTCGTTAACGCCATCGACGACCACATCGTCGTTGACCGACTGGGCGAACAGCGCGGCGATCTTGCCGGTAATCGACAGCATTTCGGAGCAATAGTCGAGATAGCGGGCGAGATCGGCACGGTCGGTTATGCGTGCCGGTGAATGCGATGTCGGCTTGAAATCGGTTGAAAGCGTTGCCGGATCCTTGGTCAGCTGATGCATGTCGATGACATGGATCAGCGATCGCAAGCCGTGAAGCTTGCGAAACACCTGCTTGCGCTTGATGCGCTCCTCGGTTCGGATCAAGGCCAGGAAGCCGAGCACCGCGAGGATGATCATGTTGATCAACGATTCGATGCCTTGCACCGACTGGACGGCATCGTCGGTTCCCGAGATACGGCCGAGCGGCAAGATGGTGCCGACGAACAGGAACATCAGCGCTCCGGCGGCAATGGCGGCGATGACGACGCCGCGCAGCCACCAGATCGGCGCCTCCAGCGCCTTCGCCGCCTTGGCCAGATCACGCGACAGTGACACAAGTTCAATGGCGACGCCACGCAAACCTGCATCGGGAAAACGCTCGGCCACGCGTTTTTCGAGTCGCTCGGCCGTTTCGATGATCAGCTTCGAATCAAGCGTGCGGTAGCGCATGGCTGGATACCCGGCGCTCAGGATTCGGCGGGCGCATTGGTACGCTTGCCGTAGCGGTTGGGTCCGGGATCACTTTTGAAAAAGGCCAAAATGATAAGAAGAATGGCGCCGACGATGAGAGAGATCAATGCGTAGTAGGTTGGCTTGCCGAAATCGTGGAACCGCTTCGCCGTTAGCGCAAAGGTCGACCATGCCGAGACAACCACAGCGATCCACCAGGCGAGCGCCCAGTATTGACTTGCGGCGGTGCCTAGCGGCGTTCGCGAGAACTGGTAAAGCAGAAAAAGCTGAACGAGGAGCGGCAAAAGACCGGCCAAAACGTAGGCACTGGGGTTCACCCGCCCGGAAAGGCTGAAGAAAAGCCATAGAAATCGAGATCTGTCGAGCAAGTGGGTGCGTCCGTTCTTTGCAAACATCAATCGCGAAGCAGTTCATTGATCGAGGTTTTGGAACGGGTCTTGGCATCGACCCGCTTGACGATGACGGCGCAGTAGAGGCTCGGGCCGGGCTCGCCATTGGGCAACGGCTTGCCGGGCATCGAGCCGGCAACGACGACGGAATTGGCCGGCACTTCGCCGTAGAAAACCTCACCGGTGGCGCGGTCGACGATCTTGGTCGACTGGCCGATGAAGACGCCCATGCCGAGCACCGAGCCCTCGCGCACGATGCAGCCTTCGACCACTTCGGAGCGTGCGCCGATGAAGCAATTGTCCTCGATGATGGTGGGGCTGGCCTGCATCGGCTCCAGCACGCCGCCGATGCCGACGCCGCCCGACAGATGCACATTCTTGCCGATCTGGGCGCAGGAGCCGACCGAGGCCCATGTGTCGACCATGGTGCCGCTGTCGACATAGGCGCCGACATTGACGAAGGACGGCATCAGCACGGCACCTGGAGCGACATAGGCTGAGCGCCGCACGATCGACGACGGCACGGCGCGGAAACCTGCCTTCTCGAAATCGATGGCGCTCCAGCCGTCGAATTTCGACTGCACCTTGTCCCACCACACGGCCTGGCCCGGACCACCCTTGATGATTTCCATCTGGTTGAGCCGGAACGACAGCAGCACCGCTTTCTTCAGCCACTGGTTGACATGCCATTTGCCGTCGGCCTGACGCTCGGCAACGCGGGCGATACCCCGGTCGAGCAGGTCGAGCGCCGCCTGAATGGCGTCGCGCGTCGCGCCGCGGGTTGCCGTCGAAATCGTCTCGCGTTCCTCGAAAGCTTTTTCGATGGTGTTTTCGAGACTCGCCAGATCGGGCTTCGACATGAATTCGCTCCATTACCAAGCTGTTAAGGGGCCGCACCTTAACCTGTTTTGAAAGTCGCCGGACCCTATGTGAAGGCTTGGTGAGGGTCAATCGCGGCTGCGTCACGGGACGGCGCCAGTGAATAATTGGGTAAGTGAATATTGGACGGGCAGGTAATATGACTCCTATGGAAAAGGCGGGGTGGACGCCGCTGCCGCATTCGGACGAGGATCTGGAGCGGTCGAAAAGCGTGCCGGACACGCCACAGACGCGTGCCGAGACCTACCGGCTGGCCTGGAACGATCCCGACTTCATGACACGGCGCGAATTGCGCGCGGTCAGGCTGCAACTCGAACTGTTGAAGCCGGAGATGATTCTGGCCGAGCGTGGCATCCGCTCGACCGTCATCCTGTTCGGCGGGGCGCGTATCCCCGAGCCGGACGGCGAAGCCTGGGCGGCCAAGAACGAGACGCAGAAGAAGAACCTCGAGAAAAACAGTAAATATTACGAGGAAGCGCGAAAGTTCGCCCGCCTCTGCTCGCAGCAGTCGGCCACCTCTTATTATCGCGAATTCGTCGTGGTGACGGGCGGCGGGCCTGGCGTGATGGAAGCCGGCAACCGCGGCGCCGACGATGTCGGCGCACCGTCGATCGGCCTCAACATTGTGTTGCCGCACGAGCAGGCGCCAAATGCCTATGTGACGCCCGAGCTCTGTTTCAACTTCCACTATTTTGCGGTCCGCAAGATGCATTTCGTCATGCGCGCCAAGGCTGTAGCGGTGTTTCCGGGCGGCTTCGGCACGATGGACGAATTCTTCGAGACGCTGACCTTGATCCAGACCGGCCGCATGGAGCGCGTGCCGGTAATCCTGTTCGGCAAGGCGTTCTGGAAACGGGCGATCGATCTCGATTTCCTCGCCGAGCAAGGCACGATCACCCCCGGCGACCAGGACATCATCGATTTCGTCGACACCGCCGACGAGGCCTGGGGGATCATCAGCCGCTTCTACAAGCTTTAGGCCGCGGGCTGTATCGATCCGGCTGCGCGAAGCAACGGCCTCAAGCGGTGAAGTCGACGATCGCGGTGAGGAATTCGGCAAGATCGTCGGTGACGAAATCCACATCATCCTCGTTGGCCGGGTCACGTTCCCAGATCTCCGAGAAGGTCGGCTCGAAGTTGCGCGGCACGACCAGCACCGTCGTCATGCCCAGCGATTTCGGCACGGACAGGTTGCGGGCCAGATCCTCGAACATCACCGCATTGTGGCCGGTGACGGCGTGGAGTTCCGCAAACTTCTCATAGGTCTGGCGCGCCGGCTTGGGGTTCAGCCCGGCAGCGACGATATCGAAGATGTCATCGAAATGGTCGAGGATGCCGAGTTGGCGCGCGGTGCGTTCGGCATGCCTGCGGTCGCCATTGGTGAAGATGAACTTGCGGCCGGGAAGCTGGCGGATCGCGGTGCCGAGAACGGGATCGGGAACCAGCCAGGAATAGTCGATATCATGGACCTTCTCGAGAAAATCGTCGGGATCGATGCCGTGGCGCGCCATCAGACCGTTCAGCGTCGTGCCGTATTCCCGGTAGAGTTCCTTCTGCAGCTTGCGGGCATCGTCGCGTGGCAGCGTCAGCAGTTCTCCGACATAGGCGGTCATCTTCACATCGATCTGCGAGAACAGGTTCGAATGGTGCGGATAGAGCGTGTTGTCGAGGTCGAACACCCAGTCGGTGACATGGGCAAAGCGGGCGGGTTCCGGGAGCGTGGTCATGCAATCCTTATGGCACGAAACACTGCCTTTGGCAGAGGCTTTATCCACAACTTATGCGCGTTGCGAGTGGCGGAAATGGCGCGATGATTCAAATTTTAGGCATCGCCGAAAGGTGGCATTCAGGGCTTGCTGGCACAGAGACGGTTCAGGGGGAACAAGCGATGAGCCGCATATTTCTGAAGTCTGCCGCCGTCGCTTTCGCCTCCCTCGCGGTCTCGCTTTTGTTGACGCTGGTCGTCGTCCCGGCAATGGGCTTTCCGATCAACCGCACGATCTGGCTGACTTCCACGGTCTGCCCGCTGGCCCTCGCCTGGATCGCCGGCGCTTATACGTTCTGGCAGGGCGAGAGGTTGAAAAGCGCGCATCGCGACCTCGCCCGCGCTCATGCCCAGCTCGCCGCAGCGCATCGGCGCCTGTCGGAAAAAGCGAGCCGCGACGACATGACCGGCATGCTCAACCGCGCGAGCTTCTTTGCGGCGCTCGACGCCTCCCGGCGTAAATCCGATCGCGGTGCGTTGCTGATCATCGATGCCGACCACTTCAAGATCATCAACGACAGCTACGGCCGCCTGACCGGCGACGAGGCGTTGCTCCTTATTGCAAGCGCGATCGAGCGCGGCGTGCGCAGCGGCGACGTGATCGGCCGCATCGGCGGCGAGGAATTCGGTGCGTTTCTGGTCGGCGCCACCGAACAGGAAGCCAAACGCGTCGCCGAACGCATTCGCCGTGAAGTCGAACTGATCCGCTTCCGTCCCGTCGATGAGCGGGTCATACCCCTCACCGTCAGCATCGGCGGTGTCACCTGCGGCGAGGATGCCGGCGTATCGGATCTGATGCGTGCCGCCGACCATCGCCTTTACCAGGCCAAGCATCGCGGCCGTAATCTGACCATCCTGGACAGGGACATTTCCGAAGCGGCCTGAGCGGTCTCGCTCATTAAGGAAATCCTAACGCTGTTTGGACTCAGCCAGGCCGCTTACACGGCTTAAGCAAAGTGTGCCGCTAGGTTTCGCACGGAATTGGCTTCTCCTGGCGAGTATGTGCCGTTCAGGGAACGCCATGCGTGGATCGAAGCTATCGAGAGACGTGCCATGAGTTTCTTCACCAAGAAGATATCGCGCCGCACGATCGTGCAGGCCCTGATCGCATTGCCGGCCCTGTCGCTGTTCCACAAGCTGCCCGATGTCGATCCGGACGCGATCGTCGAGGTCAATGGTTGGATCCTCAAAAGGAGCGACCTCACTTGATCTTCGACAGCTACGAGGCATTTCGCGCTGCGAATTTCACCGCCAAGGTCTGCATTCTCGGCTCCGGGCCAACCGGCATCACGATCGCCAGGAAACTCGGCGCGGCCGGCATTCCGGTCGTGGTGCTGGAGGCCGGCTCTCGCGAGTTCGGCGACGATTCGCAGGATTTCTACCGCGGCGTCACGGTCGGCGACCCCTATTTCGATCTCGACATCACCCGGTTGCGCTTCATGGGCGGCAGCTCCAATCACTGGGCCGGCTGGTGCCGGGTGCTCGACAGCCAAGATTTCGAGCCCAAGGCCTGGGCGCCGGATACCGGCTGGCCGATCAGCCGTGCCGACATCGAGCCCTATCTGCCCGAAGTCCAGGACATCCTGGAACTTCCCGACTTCCGGCCGGATGTGCCGATCTCGGAAGATATTCGCTGGGTGCAGCTGATCAAGAGCCCGGCCGTACGCTTCGGCGAAAAATTCGCCGACGAACTCGACAGGAGCAGGAACGTGGCCGTGGTGCTCAGCACCTATGCCACCGAGCTTACCGGCGACGGTAAGAGGGTGACCGGCGCCAAACTGTGGTCGAGCGGCCAGGATGCCGGCTCTTTCACCGCCGACTATTTTGTCGTCTGCACCGGCGGTCTGGAAAACTCGCGGCTGCTTCTGTGGTCGAACCAGCGCTCGAACGGCGGCGTGGTGCCGAAGGCGACAGCGCTCGGCCGCTATTGGATGGAGCATCCGACCTTCGAGGGCGGCAATGCCATCCTCGCCGACTATAGCGAGTTCGAGGTCGACGCCACCAACGAGGCTTTCTTCTCGCCGACGCTGGCGGCCATGGAGCGCCTCGAGATCATGAATTTCGGCATCAGGCTGATCGAGACGCCGTACCCCGGCATCAAAAGCGTCATCGCCGACCTCGCCTGCACGGCGGCCCGAGATGGCCGAATGGGTGTTCCATCAGCTCAGCCAGAACCTGCGCTGCGCCGCCCAGCTCTATGTCGCCTGGGAACAGGCGCCGCTGGCCTCGAACCAGATCCGGTTGTCGAAGACCGATGTCGATCCTGCCGGCGCGCCGCGCATCGAGCTGCACTGGAAAAAGTCGGAGCTGGAGCGCCGCACGCTCCTCGAGGGCTTGAGGCTGTTCGGCAAGACGCTCGTCCGGAAGGATATCGGCCGGGTGCGCATCGCCGACTGGCTCGCCAGTGGCGGGGACTATCCGACGAATGAGGAACTGGCCGGTCACCACCATATGGGCGGCACGCGTATGGGCACGGATGTGACCAGGAGCGTGGTGGACGCCAACTCAAAGGTGCACGGCATGGACAATCTCTATGTCGGCGGTTCCTCCGTGTTCTGCACGTCCGGCGAATGCAACCCGACGACGACAATCGTCGCGTTGGCCTGCCGGCTGGGCGACCACCTCGGCAAGCTCATTGGCGTGTAGAAGGCCGGCTCAGCCGAGCCGGCCGAGGGGTCGTTATCACAGTGCACCACCAATGACGCCCGCGCCGATCGGCTGCGAGCGTCCGAGCCTGCCAGTGTCTAAAGTTTCGCCGGGTCGAGCGCCGGCTTGCCCTTGTGGCGTCCGACGATCGCCGCCATCTCGGCGACGTTCTGGAATCCATCGCGCAAAACGTCGAAGGACGGCAGCACAAAATAGGCGCGCTGGAACTTGTCTATCTCGTAGCTGGTACGCATCACCGTTTCCAGATCGAAGGGGACATGGTGCGCATCCTTGCTTTCAATCGCGAATTGAAGTTCCGCAAAGGACGACATCAGCCCGGCGCCGAAAGCCTTCAGCGGTTGGCCGGCTTCCTGTATCAACCCGTATTCGACGGTGTACCAGTAAAGGCGGCTGATCATCTCGTCGCCGCCGAGCGCGATCAGATGCTCGGCCTTCTCGCCGTACATCTGCATGAAATCGGCAAAGACCGGCTGCGTGAGGACCGGTACGTGGCCGAAGAAGTCGTGGAACATGTCCGGCTCGACGATGTAGTCGAGCTCTTGTTTCGTCCGCAGCCAGTTGGTCACCGGGAAACGCCGGGCGGCGAGGTGGACGAAAAAGGCTGGCGCGGGAATGAGGCCCGGCACGGCGACGATTTCCCAACCGGTAAGCTTGCGCAGCTTTTCGCTGACAACACCGAAATCCGGAATCTTATCGAGCAGGCCCAGCGTGGCGACGCCGTCGAGATAGGACTGATGCGCCAGCTTTTGCGTCAGCTTTGTCTGGCGGTCGCACAGCGTGCGCCATACGGCCTGCTCGTCAGCAGTGTAGTTGTAGCTCTGCTCCACGGTGAAGTCGGCACGGCAGACCGAATAGTCGCCGCGAAGGCCTTGCGCCGCGCATTCGCGGGCGTAGTCGGCAACGCTCATCGTCATGGCTGTTCTCCCAGGAAATCGCGACTAACATCATAAGAGTTTAGCCGGGTCCGGTGAGGCAAATCCGCTTTGATGATGGCTCGAACACGCGATTTGAGGTAAAAGCCACCACAGCAAAGCTGTAGGAGAGTGAAAGTGCCTCAGTTTGACGATTTTGAGATCAAGATGCTCGACATCTTGCAGCGTGATGGGCGCAAGCCGGTGTCGGAACTGGCGCAGGAGATCGGCCTGTCGACGACGCCATGCGCGCGCCGCTTCGAGGCTCTTCAGAGCGCCGGCATCATCAAGGGCTTTGCCGCTGTGCTCAGCCGCCGCGCCATCGGCCTGATGGTCGAAGTGTTCATTCAGGTGCGGCTCGTAACCCACAGCGACGGTTCGCCCGAAACCTTCATCGCCGCCGTGCAGCGCATGGACGAGGTGTCGTCGTGCTGGACGATGACCGGCGACTACGATTTCCTGTTGCATGTGATGGTGCCGTCGGTCGACGAGCTCAACGCCTTTGTCATGCACCGGCTGATGCGGCTCGACGGCGTGCGCGACGTCCACACGCAGCTCGTGCTGCAGAACATCAAGGGGCCGGGCCACGTGCCGCTTGGGCACCTCAGGCGATGAGTTCGCCCTGGCGCCTGCGCCGCCCGTGATTTCTGGCCGACAAGCTGCCAGCCTGCGCTCACGGCACGATCAGCGTGCCGGCGCCGTGTTCGGTAAACAGTTCGAGCAGCACCGAATGCGGCGTCTTGCCGTTGAGGATGACGACGCCTTCGACGCCGCGGTCGATCGCCTCGATGCAGGTCTCGACCTTGGGGATCATGCCGCCCGACACCGTGCCATTTTTGATCAGAGCCTTTGCCTCGGCCACGGTCAGCTCATCGATCAGCTTCTTGTTCTTGTCGAGCACGCCGGGCACGTCGGTGAGAAACAGAAGGCGTGTCGCCTGGCAGGCGCCGGCAATCGCGCCGGCAAAGGTGTCGGCATTGATGTTGTAGGTGTGGCCGTCGCGGCCCGGCGCCACCGGCGCCAGCACCGGGATCATTTCGGACCGCGCCAGAAGGTCAAGCAGCGTGCGGTCGACCTCTACCGGCTCGCCGACAAAGCCGAGATCGAGCACGCGCTCGATATTGGAGTCCGGGTCGATCAAGGTCTTGCGTGCCTTTTCGGCGAAAACCATGTTGCCGTCCTTGCCGCATAGGCCGATCGCCCATTCGCCCTCGGCATTGATCAGCGCGACGATTTCCTTGTTGATCGAGCCGGCCAGCACCATCTCGACGATCTCGACGGTCTTCTGGTCGGTGACGCGCAGGCCCCCTTCGAACTTCGATTCGATGCCCATCTTGCTCAGCATGGCGCCGATCTGCGGCCCGCCGCCATGGACGACGATCGGATTGACGCCGGATTGTTTCAGCAGCGCGATGTCGCGGGCGAAGGCCTTGCCGAGCGCAATATCGCCCATGGCATGGCCGCCATATTTCACCACCACCGTCTTGTTTTCGTAGCGCTGCATGTAAGGCAGCGCCCTCGAAAGCAGCGCGGCCTGCATTTCGGCGGTGGCGGCGAGGTCCGTCATCGGCATGGTTCCCAGCTTGGCATGAACGGCGGCGTCTTAGCGGGAATTGGCGCAGGGGGCAAACGGCTTTGCTGCCACATCAGGTGAAATCGGCCCGCTTTATGCCGGCATCTGCAGCGGCGCCCGCCGCGCCTGCCATCCCGAAATCTTCTCCATTTGCGCGGCGAAGGACAACAAGGTCTCCTCGTCGCCGGGTCGGCCGGCGGCCTGGATGCCGAGCGGCAGGCCGGTATCGGTGACGTGGACAGGCAGCGCGATCGACGGCTGGCCGCTGACGTTCTGGATCGCCGGCCAGTGGGTGAACCACAGGCTTTTGTCCACCAACTGGCCGAACAGCGGCTTGAATTTCAGCAGACGGGCGAGGCGCAGCCTGTCGAGCACGTCCTCTATGAACGCATCGGCGCCCTTCGGGTCCATGGCGCGGCAGGCGAGCGGCGGATGGGCGATAACAGGCATCAGCACGGCATCGTACGGCGCGGTCTCGGTAATCAGGCGGCGCGACGTGGCATGCAGCCGCTGCAGGCCGGCGTAGATCTCGCCGGCCGAAAGGATTTCGCCGAAGCGGCTCATCAGACGCGTGGCGCGCTCGACATCGCCCGAAACGGAGCGGCCGACACGCAAGGCCTCGGCGCGCATCGCGCCGGCGACTGCCGCAGCCACGGTCCTGGCGAAATCGGCGATGAAGTCGCGGCCGATATAGGGCAGGTCAATCTCTTCGATCGTGTGGCCACCTTCGCGCGCCAATGCCACAGCCGTGTCCAGCGCCGTCAGCGTCTCGGCCGATATCGGCAGGCCGAGCGGCGATTTCCGGTAGACGGCCAGTTTCAGCTTGCCGGGGTCACGCACTGCTGCGGCGGCAAAAGTTCCCCTCGGCGGCGGCGCCGCATACGGTGACAGCGGATCGGGTCCATGCGTCAGGTCAAGCAGCAAGGCCGAATCCCGGACCGAGCGGGCAACGGCGTGGTCGACAACCAGACCGTACCAACTTTCGGTGACGAGCGGCGACAGCGGCACACGGCCGCGCGAGGTTTTCAGCCCGACCAGCCCGGTGCAGGCTGCGGGAACGCGGATCGAGCCGCCGCCATCCGAAGCATGTGCCACCGGCACGACGCCGGCCGCGACCAGCGCCGCCGCACCTCCAGACGAGCCGCCGCTGGTATGGGCCGTATTCCACGGATTGCGGGTGATGCCGAAAGCGGCGGATTCGGTCATCAGCCTCAGCCCATGTTCGGGCGAGGTGCTGGTGGCGATCGGGACAAGGCCGGCGGCCAGATGGCGTTCGGTCATCACCGAGTCGAAATCGGCAACGAAAGCCGGAATGCGGCTGCCGCCATGCGTCGGCACGCCTTTCATGGCGATGCCGAGATCCTTCAGGGCAAAGGGCACACCGGCCAGCGGCAGCTTGCGGTCGATGGTTTTCGCCCGCGTCCGCGCCGCCTCGTAAAGCGGCTCGGCGATGGCGTTGATGTCCGGGCGGGTGGCCTCGGCTCGCGCAATCGCCGCATCGACGAGCTCCTGCGGCGCGATCTCGCCCTTGCGCACCAAGCTGGCAAGCCCGGTTGCGTCGTGCTCCCACAAGACCCGTTCAACCGACATTGCCGCTCTCCCCGCTGTGAGAAGGCTAGCGGTTGCGGATTTTCTTGGCAATCGAAGTCCACGACGCCCCCGGTGCCCAAGAACGCTTCCGCCGTTGCAAATACATTGCAATTGCCTAATTTGGCAGCCGATGACGCCGCAGGACATCAGCAACCTGATCGTCCGGACTTCGATGAAGGACCGGGCTGCGTTCGATCTGCTCTACCGGCAGACCAGCGCGAAACTTTTCGGCGTCTGCCTTCGTGTATTGAAGGACCGGGGAGAGGCAGAAGAGGCGCTGCAAGAGGCCTTCGTCAAGATATGGACGAAGGCGGACCGTTTCGCCGTCTCGGAGCTAAGCCCGATTTCCTGGCTGGTCGCCATTGCGCGCAATCACGCGATCGATCGGATAAGGGCGCGGCGAGAGCCTGCCACCTATATCGATGCTGCGCTCGAGGTGGCCGATCCAGCACCGGGACCGGAGGCTGCGGTTGTTGCGGGCGGTGAATCGGAGCGCATCTATCGTTGTCTCGATGAATTGGAAAAGGACCGGGCGGCGGCCGTCCGGGGCGCCTATCTGCACGGCGAAAGCTATGCCGAACTGGCCGTACGCCATGGCGTGCCGCTGAACACGATGCGAACCTGGCTGCGGCGCAGCCTGTTGAAGCTCAGAGAGTGTCTGGAAAGATGACGCTGGCAGAGGATGACGGACCAGAATCTGGGGGCGACGACCTGTTCGCCGCCGAATACGTTCTTGGTGTGCTGGACGCGGACGAACGCGAGATCGCGTCACGCCGCATCGACGCGGACGCCGCTTTCGCGCGGCTTGTCGATGCCTGGGAGGCCCGTCTTTCGCCGATGGCCGCCACTTATCCGGAAACAGAGCCGCCGATCAGGGTCAAGGAGGCATTGGATCGCCGGCTGTTCGTTGCAGGGCCTCGCGCCGGTCTGCGGTCGAGCCTTGCCTTCTGGCGTGGCCTTGCCGCCGCTGCTGTCGCGGCGCTGGCGATCTATGTCGCCGTGCCGTACTTCAATCCGCCGGTCGAGCAGCCGCGGCTCATCGCCTCGCTGGCTGCCGACGGCAGCGACGTCAAATACCTTGCCGTCTATGACGCCGCCCATCGCGAGATCGGCCTGTCGCATGTCTCCGGCGAGCGCGCCGCGGGCAAGGATTTCGAGCTGTGGATGATCGAGGGCAAGAACCCGCCGGTTTCGATGGGGGTCATCCCGGCGGGTCAGACCGTCCATATGACCATCTCCACGGCCGTGCAGGAAAAGCTTGCGCAGGGCGCCGTTCTTGCTGTCAGCCTCGAGCCGGCCGGCGGTTCGCCGACCGGTCAGCCGACCGGCCCTGTGGTCGCTGCGGGCGATTTGAAGAGCATCTGATCGCCCTATCTTCCCGCTTTTCGGGGATATTTTAAATCTATCTTCTCTGGTGGGGTAAGCTTAGGAGCGCGCCCACTAGAATGGTCTCTGCTTCGAATCGGTGTTGTGAAAAAGAAATTTTCCTGAACGACGAAACTCACGCATTCACTTTCCGTATCTCCTTGCGCCCCCAAAGAGGGGAAAGATAAAACTGAGGAGATTGAAATCATGCGTAAATTCGCCACCCTTTTGTTTGCCGGAACGGTCGCCGTCTCCGCGCTCGCCACTGCCGCCTATGCCCAGAATCCGATGGTCGGCGGCGCCGCCATGTATGCCACCAAGAACATCGTCGAGAACGCCGTCAATTCGAAGCATCACACGACGCTGGTCGCGGCCGTCAAGGCCGGCGGTCTCGTCGACACACTGCAGAGTGCCGGTCCTTTCACTGTGTTCGCGCCGACCAACGAGGCCTTTGCAGCACTTCCGGCCGGCACCGTCGACACGCTGCTCAAGCCCGAAAACAAAGACAAATTGGTCAAGATCCTGACCTGCCACGTCATCGGAGCCAAGGCGATGGCCGCCGACGTCGCCAAGATGGCCATGGACGATGGTGGCGCGCACAAGGTCAAGACGGTTGGCGGCTGCGAGCTGACGCTCAAGGCCGATGGCGGCAAGGTCACCGCGACCGACGAGAACGGCAATGTCGCCAATGTGACGGTCGCCGATGTCGAGCAGTCGAACGGCGTTATCCACGTCATCGACAAGGTTCTCCTGCCCAAGATGTAACGAAGGGCCTGCGGCCAACGAAGATATGGTTGAGGCTCCATGCCGAGTGCGCGGGTTCCGCTTGCGTGACCCGCGCAATCGACAGGCGTACACTCCGCGCCGCCCGCTCCAGGCGCGGTGCGGAGTGCCGTTGTCAGGAGCAGGCCGTCACTAGCTTTTGATTTCCATGTGACGGTCGAATTTGGCAAATGGACAGAGGAGGAATGGCGATGATCCGGCGCGACTTTCTTTGGAGCGGTGCCGCCGCCGTGGCATTGTTGGCAGGCACGGCAGCAACGCTGCGCATGGGCCGGCCGCAGGGCGCACACGCGGCCGAAACCTTCGAGGTCACCAAGACCGAGGCCGAGTGGCGCGCCATCCTGTCCGACGCGGCTTTCACTGTATTGCGCAAGGAAGGTACCGAATATCCCGGCACCAGCCCGCTGCTCAACGAGCACCGCAAGGGCATCTTCGCCTGTGCGGGCTGCGACCTGCCGCTCTATTCGTCCGAGACGAAGTTCGATTCCGGCACCGGCTGGCCGAGCTTCTGGCAGGAGATTCCCAATGCCGTCGGCATGACCGTGGACAGATCCCTGGGCATGACCCGAACCGAGGTCCACTGCCGCCGCTGCGGTGGCCATCTCGGCCATGTCTTCGACGACGGTCCGCCGCCGACCGGCTTGCGTCATTGCATCAACGGCGTCGCTCTGACCTTCAAGCCGGCCACCGCCTGACCTAAAGCGCTCGCGTTTGACCGGCCTCACGCGACGCGCTTTAGGTTATCGCAAAACCGCTGCGCACTTTTGCGCGACATGCATTGGAGCGCCGCGCGTCCTTTTGGACGCGCAAAGTTGCGCGATCAGTGTCCGCCACCTCCGTCCGCTGGCTCGGCCGGTTTGCGGATGACCATGGTGAAGATCGCCAGCGTCGCGAACAGCGCCGTCAAGAGATAGAACACGTCCATGAAGGACAGCAGCGAAGCCTGCTGCTGGACCATGGCAGACAGTTTGGAGATCGCCGCCTTGGACGCGTCCAGGCCGGCATTCTGCTGGAAGTCGAGCGTCATGTTCTGCAGCTTGGTTTGCGCCTCGGCACTGCCCCATTGCACATGCTCGGCCAGCCTTGCGTAATGGAAGGCGTTGCGGTCGATCAGCACGGTGTTGATGACGGCAAGGCCGACGGCGCCACCGAGATTGCGGGTGAGATTGAACAGGCCGGATGCATTCTTAAGCCGGTCAGGCGGCAGTGTTCCCAGCGCAATGTTGTTGATCGGCACCATGCACAGCATCATCGAGGCGCCGCGCAGGATCTGCGGCACCAAAAGCTCCCAGAAATCCCAGTCGGCGGTCAGATAGGTCATGCGCCAGGTGCCGGCGGCGAAGCCGAAGAAGCCGATCATCATCATCAGCCGCGGATCCATTTTGCGCGACAGCATGCCGGACACCGGCGCGGTGGCGAACATCGCCAGGCCGCTGACGAACAGAGCCTCGCCGATCATCAGGGAATCGTAGCCGCGGATACGCCCGAGATACACCGGATAGAGATAGGTCAGGCCGTAGAGGCCGATGCCGATGACGAAGGAGAACAGCGAGCCGAAAGCGAAGTTGACGTTGGTGAAGGCTTTCAAATCGACGATCGGCTCCTCGGCGGTGAAGGCGCGCCAGAAGAACAGCACTGCGCCGGCCGTCATCAGGATGGCGCAGATGAACACGGCCTGGTCCTGAAGCCAGTCGTTGTTAGGACCTTCCTCGAGCACGTATTCCAGCGACCCGAGGAAAGCCGCCATGCCGGCAAGGCCCCACCAGTCGAACTTGCGGAACAGGCTGAGATTGGGCTTGTCGAAGTCGATCAGCGACCACGCCGCGGCGGTCACCAGGATGCCGGGCACCACATTGATCAGGAACAGCCAGTGCCAGGACGTGGCATGGCTGATATAGCCGCCGACGGTCGGGCCGATGGTCGGTGCCAGCGTCGCCACCAGGCCGATCATCGGCGACACCATGGCGCGGCGCGACGGCGGGAAGATGGTGAAGGCGGCAGCGAAGACGCTTGGGATCATGCCGCCGCCGATGAAGCCCTGGATGGCGCGGTAGACGATCATCTGGTCGATGTTTGTCGCGGTCGCCGCCAGCGCGCTCGCGGCGGTGAAGCCAGCCGCGGAGACGGTGAACAGCACACGCGTCGACAGCATCCGGCTGAGAAAACCGGACAGCGGGATCATGATGACTTCGGCGATCAGATAGGCAGTCTGCACCCACGGAATTTCGTCGGAACTGGCGCCCAAGCCCGCCTGGATCTCGGCCAGCGAGGCCGAGACGATCTGGATGTCCAGGATCGCCATGAACATGCCGAACACCATCGCCAGGAAGGCGATGATTCGGCGCGGCTCTATGTGGTCGACCGGCTTGGCCGGCGCCGATCCCGCGGTCAGGGTTGCGGTGGCCATGACGTTGCTCCGGGGCCTGCTTACTTTAACGCCGAAGGTGCGGTGCGGCTGTCGACGGCGACGACGACGCTGAGGCCGGCGCGCAGCTTGCCTGTCTTCAGCACATCCGCCGGCACGTCGATGCGAACCGGGACGCGTTGCACGACCTTGGTGAAATTGCCGGTGGCGTTTTCCGGCGGCAGCAGCGAGAACACCGCGCCGGATGCCGGCGCCAGCGACGACACGGTGCCTTCGAAATCCTGGCCGTCGATCGCGTCGACCGAAATCCTGACCTTTTCGCCGGGCACCAGCTGGGCAAGCTGGGTCTCCTTGAAATTGGCGACGATATAGAGCTTGTCCATCGGCACGATGACGGCGAGCTTTTGTCCGGGGCTGATCAGGTCGCCCTGCTCGACGGAGCGGTTGCCGACGACACCGTCATAGGGCGCGCGCAGCACGGTGAAGGACAGGTCCCGCGCGGCCTTGTCCCTGGCAAGCTGCAGCGACGCCAGCGTGCTCGCCGTCTCCGCGCGCTGCGCCTGAAGCACGCCGATATTGGCCTCAGCCGCCGCGATCTGGGCGTCGGCGCCTACAAGGACGGCATTGGCCTGCTCGACCGCGGTCTGGGCATCATCCAGTTGGGCCTGGGTGCCGACATGTGTCTTGAGCAATTGGGCGGCGCGCGCTTGAACGCGCGCGGCATTGGCGGCGGCGGCCTGGTCGGCGGTCTTCTGCGCCTGCGCCTGCTCGAGCGATGCGCGCGCCGCCTCGGTCTGGGCGTCGATCCGGTCGAGCGTCTTGCTCAAGGTGGCGATCTGCGCCTCGGCCTGGGCGACCGCTATTTTGTAGTCGCCATTGTCGACGACCAGCAACGGGTCGCCGGCCTTGACCTGCTGGTTCTCGGTCACCTTGACCTGATCGACATAGCCGGAAATTTTCGGCGATATGAATGCCATGTCGGCCTGGACATAGGCGTCGTCGGTTGAGATCATGAAGCGCCCGTCGGTCCAGTAATCGTAGCCATACCAGGCGCCTGCGCCCAGCAAGCCAAGCGCGATGATCGGCAACAGAAAGGAGCGTGCCGAACGCTTCTTTTTCGCCGGCGCCTCGGCCGGAGGACTTATTGCGGGCTCGGTCGGTCCGGTCGGCGCTTCGGTTGCTGGCGCGACCTTGGCGTTGGGGAATGGACGGACTTCGGCGGTGGGGGTCGCGTTCGAGGACATGGGATCTCTCTTGGCATCTCGCTGGGACAAACTAGTCAGACTGAACCGCTCGGTTCGATGCGGACATTGACTTAGCGCGGAGAGCGGCCCATATCAAGGGGTGATCGAACCGATCGGTTCGAATATTTTTCGAGGTGACGTTATGACCGAACCCGACAAGGACCAGTGCGATCTGCTGGATGGCCTGCGTCGCGGCCGCCCGGCGGCGGGACAGGACCCGGTCAAGCGCAGCCAGATCATCGAAGGCGCGCGTCGTGTCTTCATCGACAAAGGCTTTGAGGCGGCGTCGATGAACGACATCACCCGCGAGGCCGGCGTTTCCAAGGGCACGATCTATGTCTACTTCGCCAACAAGGAAGAGCTGTTCGAAGCGCTGATCGAGGAAGAGCGCGGCACGATCTTCAAGAACATGTACGATATGCTCGACCGCACCGATGACCTTCGCGAGACGCTGGTGAAGTTCGGCAAGGTGCTGTCCCTCAAGATCACCTCGGCCAAGGTCATCCAGGCGCAGCGCACGGTAATCGGCGCGTCTGACAGGATTCCCGAACTTGGCGCGCGTTTTTACGAACGCGGCCCGAAACGCGGCCATGACAAGGTCGTTGCTTTTCTCAATGCCGCCATCGAGCGCGGCCTGCTGCGGATCAACGATGTCGATCTTGCCGCCTATCAGTTCACCGAACTGTGCCTGGCAGGTCTCTTCCGCCAGTGCATATTCGCCTACCGCACGGAAGCCCCGAGCCAGGATGAAATCGACCACATCGTCAGGTCGGGCGTCAGCATGTTCCTGAAGGCTTACGGCACCGAAAGGCTTGCCACGGAAGAAAGCACCCAGACGATTGCGCTAGAGGCAAAGTCCTAAAGCGCGTCGCGTTTGACCGGCCTCACGCGACGCGCTTTAGGTTGTTGTTTTATGCATGTCGTTATCGCAAAATCGCTGCACACCCACGGGTCAAGCCCGAGGGCATGCTTTTGCGCGACATGCCCTAGCCACCATTGGCCGCCAGCACGATCGCCGCGCGCAATTCCTCGAGGCCCTCGCTCTTTTCCGACGACGTGGCGAGGACGAACGGAAACGCGGCCGGCCGCTTCTTGATCTTCTGCAGTGTCTCTTCGATCAGCCGCGGCACACCGGCCGCCTTGATCTTGTCGGTCTTGGTCAGCACGATCTGGTAGGACACCGCCGCCTTGTCGAGCAGCGACAGCACCTCATCGTCCTTGGCCTTGACGCCATGGCGGGCGTCAATCAGCACGTAGACCCGCTTCAGCGTGACCCGGCCCTTGAGATAGTCGAAGACGAGTTTCGTCCAGTCATCGACCTTTTCCTTGGGCGCGGTGGCGTAGCCGTAGCCCGGCATGTCGACCAGCGCCATCGGCGGCAGGTCGGCGCCTTCGCCGGAAAACCCACCCGGAACAAAATAGTTGAGTTCCTGCGTCCGCCCCGGCGTGTTGGACGTGCGCGCCAGCCCCTTCTGGTTGACCAGCGCGTTGATCAGCGACGATTTGCCGACATTGGAGCGGCCGGCAAAGGCGATCTCCGGCGGCCCTTCCGGCGGCAGGAATTTCATCGCCGGCACGCCGCGGATGAAGATCCACGGCCGCGTGAACAGCTCGATGCCGATCACGGTCTTGTTCAACGCGTTCAAACCGCTGCCTCCAGAAGAGAAATATCGGCGCCACGAATGGCATTGAGGTTGCGGCTGATCTTTTCCACCGGCCAATCCCACCACGCCGCCGCCAAAAGCCGCCGGATGGTCCTGTCGTCGAAGCGCATCTTCACCACCTTGGCCGCATTGCCGGCGACGATCGCATAGGGTGGCACGTCATGCGTCACCACCGATTTTGCCGCAACGATGGCGCCATGGCCGATCGTCACGCCGGGCAGGATCGCCGCTTCCATGCCGATCCATACATCATTGCCGACCACCGTGTCGCCGCGCAATTCCCTCGACCATGTCGCCGGGTCGAAACCTTCTTCCCAGCCATGGCCGAAGATGTTGAACGGATAGGTCGAAAAGCCGGACATGGCATGATTGGCGCCGTTCATGATGAAGCGCACGCCCTTGGCGATGGCGCAGAACTTGCCGATGATCAGCCGGTCGCCGATGAATGGATAATGATGCAGCACGCACCGCTCGGCGAATTTGTCCGGCCCGTCCGGATCGTCATAATAGGTGAAGTCGCCGATCTCGATATTCGGCGCCGTGACCAGTCCCTTCAGGAAGCCGACGCGGGTATGCATCGGAATCGGGTGCTTGATGTTGGGGTTGGGTCCGATCATAGATGGCTCCATCGACGAAAAAACAGGCAAGGTCAAAATAGCGCGATCCGCCCGGCAGCACCAACCGCGTGCGCAGCGGATCATCCCTACCTGTTCATCGACCGAGCGCTCCTGAAACGACAGCGAGCTTATAGGTCGCGGCGGCGTCTACCGCCGCGCCGGGGCTTTTCTGGATTCGCAAAAAGGGAGCGCCTTCTATTCCGCCGGCGACGGTTTCTTCCGGAACAGCGCGACCAGATTGTCCCACAACTCGATCTTGGCTCCCTGACGCTTCATGATCACGCCTTGCTGGATGATCGAAAGCAGATTGTTCCAGGCCCAGTAGATGACGAGGCCGGCCGGAAAACCCGCCATCATGAACGTGAAGACCACCGGCATCCAGGTGAAGATCATGGCCTGCGTCGGGTCCGGCGGCGTCGGGTTCATGCGCATCTGCAGGAACATGGTCAGGCCCATGATCAGCGGCCAAACGCCGATCATCAACATATCCGGCAGCGCGATCGGAATGAGGCCGAAAAGGTTGAAGATCGAGGTCGGGTCGGGCGCCGCCAGATCCTGGATCCAGCCGAAGAACGGTGCGTGCCGCATCTCGATGGTGATGTAGAGCACCTTGTAGAGCGCGAAGAAGACCGGGATCTGCAGCGCCACCGGCCAGCAGCCGGCGAGCGGATTGATCTTCTCGGTCTTGTAGAGCTCCATCATCGCCTGTTGCTGCTTCATCTTGTCGTCCGCGTATTTCTCGCGGATCTCAAGCATCTTGGGCTGCACCTTCTTCATGTTCGCCATCGATGCGTAGGACTTGTTGGCGAGTGGGTAGAAGACGGCCTTGACGACGACGGTGGTGGCCAGGATCGCCAGGCCGAAATTGCCGAAGAATTTGTACATCGTGTCGATCAGGTAGAACATCGGCTTGGTGATCCAGATGAACCATCCCCAGTCGATCAAACGGTCGAACAGCCTGATATGGCGGTCTTCCGCATAGGCGTTGACCTTGGCGACTTCCTTGGCGCCGGCGAAGATTTCGGTCTCGACCGTCGCCGACTGGCCGGCATCAACGATGATCGGGTCGGTCAGGAAGTCGGCCTGATAGCGCGGGCGGCCGTCCTCGAAATAGGCGTAACGCGGCTGGAACGGCTGCTTCTCGGTCGGCACCAGCGTCACCGCCCAGTATTTGTCGGTGATGCCCAGCCAGCCATCGGTCGACTTGCCTGGCGTGAACTGCTTGTCCTCCTCGACGGCCGCATATTTGTGTTCCTGCAGGCCTTCTGTGCCGGTGACGCCGATCAGCCCCTCATGCAGCACATAGATGCTGGCAACGGCAGGCTTGTCGAAGCGGGTGACACGGCCGTAATTCGACAGGGTGACTGAGGTTGAGCCTGAATTCTGCACCGTGTCCGAGACCGTGAACATGTAGTCGCTGTCGACGGAGAAGGTGCGCTTGAAGGTCAGGCCCTTGTCGTTGGTGAAGCTCAGCGTGACCGGAGTCGCCGGAGTCAGCGTCGCATTGTCGTCGACGGTCCACACCGTTTCCGGGCCCGGCACCGTGCCGGTCTTGTCGGTGCCGACAAAGCCGATCTCGGCATAGTAGCCCGTGGGCAGCGCTGCCGGGTTGAGCAGTTCGATCTCGGGCGAGTTCTTGTCGACCGTCAGCGTGTAGTGCTTGAGCTTGAGGTCGTCGAGACGAGCACCGGTGAGGTTGATCGAACCCTCCAGGCTCGGCGTGTCGATCCTGACGCGCTTCGTCGACGCCAGCGCCTGCTCGCGGCCGGCCGGCGTCGTGCCGTCGGTTCCCGGTGCACTGGGTGCATTAGGAATGGCGCCTTGCTGTGGCACCGGCGTTTCGCTGCCGCCCGGACTGGTGCCTTGGGCCGCCTTCTTCTGATCCGCTAGCCGCTGCTCTTCGATACGGGCCGCCTCGCGTTGCGCCTCGCTGTGCGGCAGCACGTAAAAATACTGCCAAAGCGACAGGATCAGCACCGACAGCGCGATGGTGATGAAGAAGTTCCGGTTGTTTTCCATCGAAAGCCTTGGCCTATCGTGTTCCGCGCAGTCGGCGGGAGAGTTCGGCCTTCAGCTGGCCGAACGGAATGGTAAGCACATCTTCGCGCCCGACGATGACATAGTCATTGCCAAGCTTCATGTCACCCGCGGCATGCGTGCGCACGGCTTCTCTCAGCCGCCGCCGGATGCGGTTGCGGACGACTGCATTGCCGACCTTCTTGGTCACCGTGTAGCCGACGCGAGGCGCCTCTGCGTCGCTGCGGTCCAGAACCTCGACGAGAAAAAGCCGCCCGCGGCGCTTTTCGCCACGCCGGACGGCCAGGAATTCCGCGCGCTTCAGAAGCCGCTTGGGATGTGCTCCCACTGGCTTGCCGGTTGCGGGCAACGATCTCGTCTTCCGTTCAGGCGCTGAGCCGCTTGCGACCGCGGTTGCGGCGGGCTGCGACGACGCCACGACCACCCTTGGTGGCCATGCGGGCACGGAAACCGTGCCGGCGTTTGCGGACGAGTTTGGACGGTTGGTAGGTACGCTTCATTTGTTTTAATACCGCGGGGTGCGGCCCTTCTTGATTCTGTCACTCTGTAACAGGAGCTTTGCCCGGCCGGCTTTGGCGCGATCGAAACCGCGCCGGGACGAATGGCCCGAGCGTGAGCGGGCTTATAGAAAGAAGGGTTTTGGAAGTCAATCCGGCGCCGACATCCGGCACCGTCAGGCCGATAGCTGAAGTGATGGCCGAAGTCTTGGCGGTCTTATCCCGTATTGGGACGAAGGATGAAATTGGCAAAAAGGCCGCAATGGCCTAATCTTGGCTGATCAAGTGATCGTGAAAAAGCAGCATGAGTGAAATCCCATCCGCGGAGGAAAGGACCGACGGGGCGACCGTGGCCGCCCGGAGGGTGCCGTTGTCGCGTGGATTGTCGACAAAGCTCCTGCTGCTCACCATCGTCTTCGTGCTCCTGGCCGAAATCCTTATCTTTCTGCCCTGGATCGCCAGCTATCGGCTGAGTTGGCTGAAGGAGAGGCTGAGCACCGCCGCGGCCGTCTCGATCGTGCTGGTGCAGGGAGAGCCCGCCTCGCTGTCCCGCGCCGCCCAGAATGACGTGCTGATGGCGATCGGCGCCAAGGCGATCGCCGTGCGCGACGGCGGTGTCTCGCGGCTTCTGGTCGTGGCTGAGATGCCGCCGCACGTCGATGAACATATCGACATCGCCAATATCGGCCTGGTCGAGGGCATGACCGGCGCTTTGGACACGCTGTTTTTTGGCGGCGAGCGGATGCTGCGCGTTTTCGGCCCGGTCGGCGACAGCGACAAGGAATTCGAGCTGATCATGCCCGACTATAGCCTGCGCAATGCCATGCTCATCTATTCGCGCAACGTAGCCTTCGTCTCGCTGCTGATTTCGCTGTTCACCGCCATGCTGGTCTATGCCGCCATAGATCTGATCATGATCGGCCCGATCCGGACGATGACGCGCTCGATGCTGGCCTTCTCCGAGGCGCCGGACGACCCCGGGCGGATCATCCGCCCTGCCGCCCGCGCCGACGAGATCGGCGTTGCAGAGCGCGAGCTCTCGCAGATGCAGGAGCGGCTGCAAAAGATGCTCTCCGAGCAGAAGCACCTCGCCGACCTTGGCCTCGCTGTTTCGAAGATCAACCATGACATGCGCAACATCCTGGCGTCGGCGCAGCTGATGTCGGACCGCCTGAGGCAGGTCAAGGACCCGACCGTGCAGGCCTTCGCGCCGAAGCTGCTGCGCGCGCTCGATCGCGCCGTGTCCTATTCGGAAGGTGTGCTCGCCTATGGCCGCACCCAGGAGCCGCCGCCCTCGCGCCGCAGGCTCAGGCTGCGCCAGCTGGTCGACGACGTCCACGGCCTGCTCGACACCGAAGGCGGCATCGAATTCGTCAATGCCGTCGATCTGGCTTTCGAGGTGGATGCCGATTCCGATCAGCTTTTTCGCGTGCTCACCAATCTTTGCCGCAACGCCGTACAGGCGATGGCGGCGGACGCCGAAAGTGCGGTGGTGCGCCGGCTGGAGGTGTCGGCCGAGCGCGTCGGCAGCGTCAGCCGCATCACCGTCACCGACACCGGCCCCGGCCTGCCGCCGAAGGCGCGCGAGAACCTGTTCGCGGCGTTCCTCGGCTCGGCCCGCAGCGGCGGCACCGGCCTTGGCCTGGCGATCGCCTATGAACTGATCCGCGCCCATGGCGGCACGGTGGAGCTTGTCGAAAGCAGAGGCGGCCGCACCACATTCGCGGTTACCATTCCCGACCAGCCGGTCCGGCTCGACCAGGCCCGCAACGGCCTGCGCCGCCCGGCCTGATCCTTGCCCCGCCTGATCCTCGTCAGGGCACGAACAACAAAACTTTTGCCGGATCGGCTTGCTTTTCGGAAATTCAGTCGCTAGGGAACTCCTCACATCGCGGCCGGTCGTTAAGGATCGGATCGCGAGCCATGCAAAGCATGGCCTGTTGCGCGCCCGTAGCTCAGCTGGATAGAGCACCAGACTACGAATCTGGGGGTCAGGAGTTCGAATCTCTTCGGGCGCGCCATTTTCTCCAAGAAATGCAAGAACTTAGCCGCCAAAGTCTCGCTGATACCTTCCCAGCTTTGGCGTCGGGAAGATCATGGATGTAAAATGCGTGCCTTCCCGGCGCGGCGCAATGCCGCGGTGCTTCAGCTCCGAGTCTGGGTATCGAGAGCGCGCTTTTGCTTGCCGAGCGGACTGAGATCTGACGTCGGGGCAGTCGTTCGGCAGTGCTGAATGTCCGTTTCCAGCCGGAGCAGTTCTCCAGCCTCGATCCGACTTTGGTGGAAAGCGGAATGCAGCTATTGATCGACACTGAAAACGATCCGGACATTCAGACCGTGCGACACCCCGAACGGGCCGGCCCATGATCCATCCTGTCGCCGGACGTAGCCCTGTCCCCGAAGATTCTTCTCCCGTTTCGGCGATCAATCCCGGCGCGGATCGTAAGGCCTGGCGGCCCGTTGAGCGACGCGCTCGCGGTATCTCGCGTCGGTACCACTTCGGTTTTCCGGCTTGGTAAGCGTTTCGACAGGCT
>NZ_JAMYLP010000076.1:0-28401 GCF_040318085.1 Mesorhizobium sp. M1322 | reverse complement strand
ACTGGGGAATACGCTCGTGAAGCCAGTCCGACCCCTCGCATTCTCTGAGAGGCTGCTCCCGCGCCTGCGCCACCACGGAAAGGTGCCCGCCATCATGACCTCGCCACCCCTCATAAAAGTCGTCTCCAGGCCACCCTCCGAGGTGGCGCTCGCACCAATGCCGCGTGCGCCAATGGCGAAGGAATGGCGCGATGAGCGGGCGCGAACAACTTGACGGCGATCGGACGATCGGTCCGCACGATGCAGCCGACGCCGATGTGTGCGTGGACAAAACGGCTGGCGCCGCCCCCGACACCGCCGCCGGCCCGCGCATCCAAGCCGAGGCGTCCCCGTTGGTCGCCGCTCTGGCTGAACGGAGGGGCCCCTCCGTTGTGATGCCATCTCCAGGCGAAATCGTAGGGAGGAAGCCGGTGCTCGACGCTGCTGTCGGTCGGCGACGCAGGGATTACGTGTTCGCGTCCTCCGCCAGGCGGGCCCAGCAGGCGCAGGCTGTCCTTAGCCTTGAATGGCCGCATGCCGACCCCTTCGAGCGCCTCTGCAACTCCGGGGTCCGCTCGAATCAGCTTCGCAAGGCGCGCCGTGATCGCGTCATGCAGCTTGTCCTTCTCGGCCGCTCGCTGGCGCGCGGCGTCGGCCTCCGCACGCGTGCGCTCCGCCGCCGACGCGATCGACTGCTCGACTATTTCGCGCTGACCCGGCGCCAGGCTCGCACTGAAGTAGATTTCGATGCCGTCAGGCATGACGAATCCCCCGTTCGAACACTTGAGCTTAAGGACCACGATTTTGGTGCCGGCGAAGCGATCGATCAAGCAGAAAATTAGCGCTCTCTAATGATTGTCTAAGGGGCGCCAGCTTGCACAGAGCGCATTATTTGATGAGAGCGACAGAGGGTGAGGACACTACGTAAACGGAACCGAGCCCGGGTTGGGACCCAAGCTCACGGTCGGGATAGTCGCCCTGTCGTCTTGGCTCCCTATCTTACCCCGCGACAGGCTGAGTATTGAGCCGATTTTCGTCTCGCTGGAAGGTCTAAGGCGACTACGTCATGATCTCCCGGCTTTGTCATGCGATGCTGCCGAAGCCGATGACGCTTCACTTCGGTTTCGATGTTGACCGGAGGGCGAACCAGCGGATAACCATGACACCTCCTACTCAGGCGAGAGATATACGTTCGCCTCCTTGGCCGCCGCCTCGAAGGCTTCACGTACCCACTTGGGGGACACTCTGCCCTCGAACGCGTCAACGCATGATTGGACCGCTTTCGTCCACTTCGGCCCCTTTCTGTCCCACGCCATGAGTTCCTCGGCGGCTCCCCAGATTGTCGGAGTGATGGTTTTATCCACGAGCGCCCGCCTGAAGCGCGTGCAGTGAACGCATATGGCAGGGCCAGGGCTTCACTTTTGTCTCGTCGAATTTCTCCAGGCGGGAGCAGGGGCCTGCTGCTTCGATCGGGACGTGCTGGTCAGCAAATTTCCGCAAATTCCCGCCTATAAAAGCAAGTTCGCAGAAGCTTGCCGCCCCAAAATGTTGCGCACGTTAGAGACCTGCCATTGGCCGTTGCGCGCTGTTCGAACGCCACGGTTGTTCAGGGCGATGGCTAGACCACGCAGGCTGGTGATGCCGGACTGTTGGATGGAGAACCCGGCGCGCGGCTCTACCGAGACAGCCTAGTGTGAGATTCAAGTGAGCGGACCTTCAGCTCGGCGCAGGCTTTGTCCTGATCTGGCCCGATGCGGACCTCACACAAACAGGATGCAACGGTCTCCGTAGGTAAACAAAGGAGAAGAGCAAAGTGCTGCGATATCGTTTTTCGCTTTCATTGACGTCAGCGCAATGCTTTGCACTTTCCTTGCCAAAATCACGGATAAGGGAAGTGCATTTGAGGCCATGCTGGGACGTGGTGTTGGCCGTGGATCAGCCGGTGGCCTGCCGACGGATTTCTCGCGCTTCGAGAACTGCTACCTTCAGCCCCGAATCCTGCAAAAGACAGGCTGCGTGCAGTTCTACGATCCCCGCGCCGACAATCGTGACGTCGACCTGGGATTGGTCCGCAAGGAACGAGACCTCCTGCTCGCGGTCAAGCCATAAGGGATCGGCATTGGAGCTGTCAGCCCGGCTCATGAATTTCCGATATCGCCGCCTTTGGGCCGGTGGGCCGACCAAACACTTCGGTCCTTGCTGCTTCCAGCTCGCTCAGAGATCTTGAGAGGGTCGCGCCCCAGACGATATGGACAGCCAGCATTAGAAGATTTCGGTGGGCGGGATGCTGCCAGGCGGGAGCAAGGATATGAGCGGCGGGAATCCATCCCAGATAGCTTAGCGCCCAGACTCCGAGGCCGTAAAGGATGCCGCTGCCACGGCGCATAGGCAAAAACGCAAAAATCGAGCCGGTCAGGGCTCCAAAGCCGAAATGGGCGAGCAGCGTGCTCGTTCTTGCGTCCTGTTCGTCACCGGCGATTGCGACGCGCTCGACGATCTCGCGGGGTGGCAAAGGATAACGCTCTCGGTTCTCCAGCAACGAATGAAGGCGCCTCATGGCGATGGTCATCGCTAAAGTGGCGGCAAGTCCTGCCAGAGCTCCTGATACGATCCGCTGCAACACCTTATCCCGCAATTGATGTTGCCAAACGGGAGTCTGGCGCGATTGTTCCCGAGTACCTGCGGCGTCTTCGCCAGGCTATCATGGCCGATGGCGCAACATATCCCGCGCCGACGTGCTGCTTGAAATGGCCTGCGAATGTGCCCAAGCTCCCAGGAGCATTGGATGCGGAGCGCCTGCGGGACGTTCTTGACGGGGCTGCCGCGCGCAAGGCGTGCTGGCAGGAAGTCCAGGAGGTCAATTAGGGGCTGGCGGCTTATGTGAAAATTTCGACTGATCCGGCCACAAATGCACAAATGATTGCGTCTGATCGCGTCGAGTACTTCGTCTATTTAGACAGCGACGGCACATACATCGTCGAAAACGGCGCCTAAGCCGCGCACCACGCCTTCCAAGCAACCGCGGTTCCGGCGGCCGGGATAGGCGCCAGATTCGTGATCGCCCGCTCGATGGCTTTGGAACGGTCATCAACGATCGCTATGGGATATGCTGGTCAGCAAATTTCCGCCTATAAAAGCAGGTTCGCAGAAGCTTGCCGCACCAAAATGTTGCGCACATTCGACACCTGCCATTGTCCATTGCGCGCTGTGCGAACGCCGCGGTTGTTCAAGGCGATGGCCAGGCCACGCAGGCTGGTGATGCCGGAGCGCTGAATGGAGGTGATGATCGGCAGCACGGTCTGGGCAAATCTGTCAGCTTCCCGGATCGAGATTTTACGGCCTCTGGCTGCAGCTTCTGCGGTGTTGGTCGGATTACCGAGTTTTAGCCAGTGGTCTTGCGTGAGGCGAGGGCGGCTTTGGTCCGCTCAGAGATCAATCGACGCTCCTTCTCGGCCAGCGCCGGATACAGGTGAAGCATGAATGGATCGGCGTCGGCGCCGAGTTCGGCAACGATGAACGGCACCCGTTGCACCATCAGTCCGGCGATTATACGAATCTTCCGGTCACTGGCGAGATAGCATGGCGCACCAGCCGGTTTCCTCCATCAGACGCACTCCCGACTAGGCGACCGGGATGAGGAGCAAATCACAAGCGTTCTACGACGTAAATTGACCCGAAGGCGACATTTGTCTGGATCATCGGCGGGTCTCGCCAGGGTGGAAACCGGAAGTCGACGCGCCGGCTGTTCACAGCTGCTCTACGCGCTCAGTCCTCGGACAAGCCGGCCAGAGAACTACCCTTCCAGAAGCGGCGGGATCAAGGGGCGTCGCCTGGCCGGACGTGACGCGCAGGAGAGGGCATCTTTGCAAACGCGACGATCACTCCGGCACGCCGGCAATACCCAGCGCCTCGACGTAGCGCTCGGCGAACACCTTGTCCCGCCACGGGTTGATCTGCCTCTGCAGGCCGAGCGTGTAGGTCGGGAACGCCTCCATCAGCCGCCGCGCCGCCGCCTGCGCTTCGTCCAGCCGATTGAGTTTGACCAGCGCCATGATCACCACCCGGTGCGACGAGCCGTAATTCGGCATCTCGCGCAGCGCTCGTTCTCCCCAAGCCAGCGCTTCCTCGTAGCGTTCGAGCATCAGGTAGCTCATCCCGATGCCGGAGAGCGCGATGCCCTTCTCGGGGTCGACCGGGCTCAGCCGCATTGCCCTGTGGAAGTGCTCGATCGCGACGAGCGGGCGGCTGGAATGTGCGTTCACCCAGCCGCTGCCCGTATGGCCCTGCGCCGAATTGGGGTTGAGCAGCAGGGACCGTTCGATCGTGTCCAGCGCCGTCTCGTAATCCTTGGCGCTGTAGGCGATCACCTGCGCGGCGAAGCGTAGGCTCGTGGGGTCGTCTCGCGCGTCCGCCAGCACCTCGCGGGCCATGCGCACGGCGACGCGGATATCGTCGGGCTCGTGCCAGCACTGACTCACTGACAGGCTGCGGATATAGGCACCAAGTGCCTTCGCCAGGGTGAAGCCTGGGTCGATGCTGAGCGCCTCGTTGGTGAGCCGGCGCACGTCGGCGAAGCCGTCGCGCGTCATGCTGTAGACGCGCGGCAGCGCACGAAGGTAGAGGTCGTAGGCACCGATGTAGTCGGTCGGCTTCATGCGCGCTTGCTTGATCTCCTCCAGCCGGATGCTCGGCTCGACCGCAGCGACGACGCTCTCGGTCACCTTGTCCTGCAGGTCGAAGATGTCGCTCACGTCGCCTTCGAAGCGATCGGTCCAGACATGGTGCCCACTGATCGCGTCCACCAGCTGCCCGCTGATACGCACCCGCGATCCTGCTCTGCGGATGCTGCCTTCGAGCACGTAGCGGACGCCCAGCTCACGCCCGACCTGGCGCAGGTCCACCGGTCGGCCCTTGTAGGTGAAGGACGAGTTGCGGGCGATCACGAAGAAGGAGTTCACCCGGCTCAATCCCGTGATGATGTCCTCCACCAGCCCGTCGGCGAAGTATTCCTGGTCGGGGTCGCCGCTCATGTTGGTGAAAGGCAGAACCGCGATCGAGGGTTTCGCGGGCAGGGAAGGCGGTGCAGCCACCGAGGCGCTGGCGTCGGTCTCGACGCGGTAGGCGCGCACAGGCCGCTCGATGTTCTTGAGGCGCAGGTCGCCGAGCAGCGTGAAGCCGCCGTCGAGCTTGCCTTGAAGGTGGTCGTAGGCGGTGCCCGAGACGACCACGGCGCCGGGATCGGCGATGCTTTCGAGGCGGGCGGCGATGTTGACACCGTCGCCGTAGAGGTCGCCGTCCTCCTCGCAGATCACGTCGCCGAGGTTGACGCCGATGCGGAAGCGAATCCGCTCTTCCTCGGGCGCCTCCGCCTCGTGTTCTGCCAAAGCCTGCTGGATCGCCATCGCCGAGGCTCCCAGCCGCCGCCCGTCGCCAATTCAGAACGGAGAACGCAGCTTGACCTTGCCTTCACGAGATTTCGCTATCCCGCTTGCGAGGCGTGGAGCGATCCAGTCGCCGCGCTAACAGCCAACCGGCGACACGCCCACGCAGCCTCTGGGGACGCTGGCACGCCACTCCCAGAAGGCCGGAGATATTTGCTGCCCTTGGTAACCGGTTGACGCCACCGTGGCGGTGCTTTTGTCACCGCGATGTAACAGCGGGATGCCCTACGAACGCGCGCATCGGGCATCACACCAGACGTTCGCGCTTAGAGGTGCTGAGGTCGGACAGTGGCGCGATCCCGACCTCCCGCTCGCTCAAGTAAAGAACTCGTCCTCGTCCTCGCCGGTGAACTCCCATGGCTTGGGTCCGATATGATGCGTCGTCGCCACCCGGCTGCGTGACACCGGGGAGAGGCCAAGCTCGCTCATGAACTTGTGCATATGCTCGACGCTCTTGTTTGAGATCGCCAGCCAGGGCGAGGGCTGCACGTAGCCGGCCGGCGTCCGCAGCAGGGGAGGGGTTTCCTTGAGCTTCTTCTCGGCCTCCACCCAGCGGCCATAGGCTTGACAGTAGGCAGCGAGTGCCGCCCGATCCAGTTCGCTGATGATGCCGAGCTCGTGGAGGTAATGGGCAAGCCGCTTCCACTCGGCCTTGGCCGTTGGCATCAGATGAGCTGGGCAGGTCGGGATCGCCGTCACCGGCTTTGGCTCACGCTTGTTGAGTGGCCGCTTGCCTGGATTGCCGAGCGCAATTTTCAGTGCCGTCGGCGTTGGCTTGCGTCCTCGCATCATGCTTCCTTTCAGTCCGTCGCACCGCCGCTATGGGCTCCGGAGTTTGTCGACCATTTCGCGGCTGCAATCATGCTGCCGGAAGACCGAAAGGCCCGGTATTTGGCCATTCCCAATCCAGCCGTTACGCCGCTACCCCCCTGCCAATTTCGCGGTTCTTCGAAGAAAGGGGAGGCACCGGTCGCAGGGTGAAAAGCTGTAGAGATATGACCCGCCCCCCGGCGAGGCACTACAGGAGCTTCATATCTTCATAGGTGGTCACGAAGGTCACTGATGTGTCCCGTTTTCCTTCTAGCTCATGGATGGAGGTCTCCTTCCAGCGCGCCCTGGTCTTCAGCCAGAAAATTGCTGCGGTGACGGCCTCCCGACCTTCACCGGTCGCCTTGCGGTAGAGGCTTTCGGCGACCCGTGCGTTGGCCTTGATGGCGCCGCTCTCGAGCTCATGGGCGTAGGTCGCCTTGAGGTCCTGCTCGTCTGTGGCGAGCACACAGGCGATGTCGGCCGTGCTAAGCCCGAAGCCGGCCAGTGCCTCCACCCTGGAGCTCAGTGGCCGGTTTTCCAGAGGAGCGTCGTTATCGGGGTTCATTCGGCCCGGTCCGCGTCCCAGAGAATGACGGAATTGTTGGCTGGAGGCGTGCCGGCAGGAGTCTTACCCAAACTTGCAGGATCCGGGGCGCGAAGGATGATGCGGCGGATCTCCTGCACCTGTTCGATCGGCTTGCCGTCCAGGCCTGAGTGCTCGTTGACCGAGGTCTCCTTCCAGCGTCCGCGTGCCTTGAGCCAGAAGATCGCCGCGATGACCGCTTCACGACCTTCGCCCGTTGCCTTGCGGAAAAGGTTCTCCGCCACCTTTGCATTGGCCTTGGTGTGGCCAAAGGCCAGTTCGTGTTTGTAGTGTTTGCGCAGCGTCTTCGCATCGATACCGAGCATCCCGGCAATGTCCGCCTCCGGAACACCATAGCCTGCCAGCGCCTCTACCTGACGGCGATGAAAATCATCGGGCTGGTGGCTGGGGCGGGCCATCTCAGCTCTCTCCGTTTCCGATGTGCTGCCTCGCCTTCGAGTTAGGCATGTCTTGCCCCGAAGGGTCCGTGTACACGGGGGATTTGGCGAAGCCGCGGGTCCGGCTGGGGTCGGGGTTCATCCCGAACCTGAACAGCCACAAACCGCACGTGCTGACGGGACACTCCCGAACCTCGGCGGGTTGATAGACGCAGCAGTCCAGACATTTGTGGCGTATCGCCTGCAGGATGGCTGTCTTGGTGGTCATGGCCTGGTCCCGATCCGCTCAAGCTTTACCTCGGCAAAGCTCTGGCCATCGCCCTCCAGGGTCGCCATGCTGCCTGTAAACGCCTGCCAGCGCAGCACCGCGACGTCGACATAGGCTGCGTTCAGTTCGATCGCGTGACAGCAGCGGCCGGTCATCTCGGCAGCGATGATGGTTGTTCCAGAGCCGCAGAACGGCTCATAGACTGCCTGTCCGGGTGAGGAGTTGTTCTCGATAGGACGCCGCATGCATTCGACGGGCTTTTGCGTGCCGTGGCCCGTGTCGGACTTTCGATGAGGAATGGCCCAGACGGTGGTTTGCTTGCGATCTCCCGCCCAGTGGCCTTTCCTGCCCTTCCTGACGGCATACCAGGCCGGCTCGTGCTGCCAGTGGTAATCGCCGCGGCCGATGACCAGCCGCGTCTTGTCCCAGATGATCTGGGCGCGCACGGCAAAGCCGCTGGCTTCCAGGCTAGTCACCACCGAAGCCGAGTGAAGGGCCGCGTGCCAGACGTACATCACGTCTCCGGGGAACAGCGCCCATGCCTCGCGCCAATCAGACCGGTCGTCATTCAGGACTGTCCCTTTCGCCAGGCCCTCCGAAGGAATGCCAAGCCGCATGCGCCATGCAGGATCGTAGTTGACCCCGAATGGTGGATCCGACACCAACAGGTGTGGTTTGATGCCGGCGAGCACCTTCTCAACGTCTGCCGCATTAGTGCTGTCGCCGCAGATCAGCCGATGCTTGCCGAGCGTCCAGACATCGCCGGCAATGCTCACCGGCTGCTCCGGGACGTCGGGGATGTCATCGGGATCGGTCAGGCCAGAAGTGCCCAGGCTGATAAGGGAGGCGATCTCCCGTCCGTCGAAGCCGGTCAGCGACAGGTCGAAGCCAAGCGCGGCAAGATCGCCGAGTTCGAGGCCGAGCAGTTCATTGTCCCAGCCGGCGTTCAACGCCAGCTTGTTGTCGGCGATGATGTAAGCCCGCTTCTGCGCGTCACTCAGCCCGGCGAGCTCGATCACCGGCACGGTGCTCATACCGAGCTTGCGCGCCGCCAGCAGCCGGCCGTGGCCAGCGATGATGCCGTTCTTGCCATCCACCATGACTGGATTCGTCCAGCCGAATTCCCGGATCGAGGAGGCGATCTGCGCCACCTGGGCATCCGAGTGCGTCCTGGCATTCTTCGCGTATGGGATCAGAGCCGCGGCAGGACGGTACTCAACTGCGAGGCGAGGAGCATCCACCGCCACGCTCTTTGCCGTCCTGGAAGGCAGCGGGTCATGATCAGAGTCCAGCCGTTGACTGGGATGCGTGCCATTGGTCATCTTGTCCCTGCACGAGCTAGGCTGAGGAGCCGGATACGCGAGAAGTATATCACGTCGCCTATGTCTATGAAATGTCGACATTTTCCGCCGTTTGTACGAAGCTGTTCGAACTAGCCGACAAGCTGGGAATGGGATCGGGAGTGAGATGACCGCCCAGTGACGGAAGTGACGGTTGTGCCGCTTCTTCCCAACAATGGCCTACGCAACTTCATCTCATCTCTGGGTGTATAGTCAGAAGCAAGCGTCATAAGCGTCACGTGCGTCATCTCCGGGTGCGCCGGCGCAGCTCGCCTCCCTTGACGGGGCTCGCCGGCTAGACGGCGTTCCGCCTCGCAGCCTGGTCCGCCTCATCTCGAAGCCCTTCGGCCCTTTCGCTTCCAGCTTTCGGGAGCCAGTTCCCGTCGAAGTTCCTCGACCGCTCTCTTGGGTATCGTGCCTCGGAAGTGGGCATTGGCATCCTTGTAGTCGTCCTCCCGAGACGGGAGCCTGCCTGCTCGAGCGCAGAGTTCCAATCGCTCGACATACCACTTGCGAAGGGCTGACGGTGAATGGCTCTTGCGTGCTGGATCTGGCCTTCTCCTCCCAGCTGAACCAGGCAAATAGATGCGGAGCTGCGTCACCTCGATGCCTGGACCTGAGGCGGTCGATGACTTTGCGTCGAGTTCGAGATCCTGCCAGCGCTCGGCCGCAATGAGACGCCGCGGGGCGTCCAGGGGAGCCTGGTTGCTGTAGCCGTAGGCCACGAGTTCACCCCTCCGCAGCTTTCCCAAAAGCTCAGCGTTGAGGCTCATGAGTCGATGCCGGTGACGAAAATTCTGTTCATCGAATTCGCGACGCTCGTCCGGCCACCACAGCGGGTCGACGTTGGACAGATCTCTGTAGCCACAGAGGTCGAGCTCAAAAAGCTCGGCCGCCCGATCGCGATCTACGAAGTGAAACAGAGCCTCCCAGGCAGGCAGCCCGTCCGCCGGATCGAGTTTTTCCCACAGAGGTCTCGAATCATCTCCGAAGTCGGCCTCGCGGGAATCCTCGTCGCCGGGGTAAAACAGCCATGGCGGTTTCGCTGGTGCCATCCACGCAAGATATATCCGGACGCGCGGGTCGTGGCCGGAAGCATTCAATGATCCCCAAAAATCAAAAGGTTAGGGTAAACTGACGGTAAAGAAGCTGGCCGCTGTTGGCCGGTTTTTGTATCGGCGTCGTCTGAGGGCAGGATCTGCGCAGCGAAGGCAACAGAAGGCGGCGCAGGGCATGCATTCCCATCTCGATGAAAGCTCACTCGCGGTACGGTGGGGCATCAGCAGACGGACACTTCAACGATGGCGGCAGAAGGGTGCCGGACCAGCCTATCTGCGGCTGGGGGGCCGAATAACTTACGCGGCCCAGGACATAGTCGAATACGAACTGGCCTCCCGGGTCTCTCCGTCCGAACCGGAGCCGCATGAAGAGCGTGACGCGTGATGGCGGGGCGGCCAAAAACCGTGTCGCTCTCGGGGGGGGCCCCTTCGACGAGCGACGACGCCCTGGCTCTTGAGTTTGCGGAAGCCAATGAGAGCTATGTGCGCCTGTCCCTTGCTACAGGTCACTGGATGATCTGGGACGGAAGCAGGTGGCGCTCGGATCGCTGTACGGTCCGGGAGTCCATTCGTCGAATTTGCCGGAACGCAGCAGCTGCAGCTAGCGACAGCGCCGGGGCCGTTCGGATTGCGTCCGCGGCCAAGGTGATGGCCGTGGAGGCGCTGGCTCGCTCGGACGCCCGGCTGATGGTCGATGATGAAAGGTGGGATGCCAACCCATGGCTCCTGAACACACTGAGCGGAGCGGTCGATCTCGTCACCGGCGAAATCCACACCCACGATCCTGACCTTCTGATGACCAGGATGGCGGCGGCTTCTGCCGAGGGGCTTGCCCCGCGGTGGCGGGACTTCCTGGACAGCATCACGGACCGAGACGCTGACCTGCAGGGCTACCTGCAGCGCGTTGCCGGTTATTGCCTGACCGGGTCGACACGCGAGCACGCCATGTTCTTTCTCCTCGGCTCCGGCAGCAACGGCAAGTCGGTGTTCACGAACGCGTTGCGGACGATCCTCGGCGATTACGCCGTCGCGTCGGGTTCGGACCTCCTCACTGCGACGAACATGACCCGCCATCCGACCGAGCTGGCTGCGCTCAGATATGTCCGGCTGGTGCTCGTACCCGAAGTCGAAAGGCGATCCCGGTTTGCCGAGAGCCGCATGAAATCGCTGACTGGCGGTGACCAGATCGCGGCCCGCCTCATGCGGCAGGATTTCTCGACCTTCACACCGCAGTTCAAGCTGATCATCACCGGAAACCAGATGCCGGTGCTGGACGGAGTCGACGAGGCTGTCAGGCGGCGCCTGCACATTATTCCTTTTCGCCGGAAGATTTCCGCGGCCGAGCGCGATGTGCATCTCACAGAAAAACTGCTGGCCGAAAGGGACGGAATTCTCGCGTGGGCGGTCCAGGGCTGCCTCGCCTGGCAAGAGACCGGGCTGTGCCCGCCGGCATCCGTAAGGGAGCTGTCTGAGCTCTACTTTGAGAACCAGGACGCGGTAGGACGCTTCATTGTCAGCTGCTGCGAAATCGATGTCGGATATTCCATCGGCAGCACAGAGCTTTACCGGTTTTGGTCAAGCTGGGCGCGCGAACAGTCAGAACAGGAAGGATCCCAGCGCGCTTTCGTTCAGGAGTTGCAAGCCCGTGGATACCTGGCGCTGCGAACGGCACAGAGGCGGGCAATCAGAGGGCTGCGGCTGAAGGCCCGCGCTTCGAGCGAAGTCCCATGAATGCCCTGTCTCCCGATCGGATGAGCTCCGCCGAGCGCCTCGCGGAAATCGCCAGCATTCTGGCCGCCGGCGTCATGCGTCTTCGGGCGCGACAGTCAAGCAGAGTATCTGGCGAGCGGGAGAATAGTTTCGTGGACTTCACCGCCAACCAGAGCGGTCATGCAATCGAACTCGAACCAGTGGAGAGCGGGGCATGACAGAGCAAGTGACAGGCAGGTTGGCAGCGATTAGAACAATGGACATTGTTGCGCTCAAAGGAATGTGGCGCGATCTCTTCGCCGCCGAACCGCCGCCCTACAATCGCAAGTTTCTGGAGAGCAGGCTGGCCTACCGGGTACAGGAACTCGCTTGTGGTGGGCTGAAGCCGGAAACGCTGAAGCGGCTGGCTGCATTGGCCGAAGATCTAGAGCCCCGCTCGCGCGGTAGCTCTGATAACCGACCCATCGCCGGCACCAGGCTGATGCGCGAATGGCAGGGGGTGGAGCATTGCGCGACGGTCCTGGCCGACAGCTACGAATATGATGGCAGGCCCTACAAATCGCTCTCGGCAATCGCTCGCGCGATCACCGGCACACGCTGGAACGGCCTGGTCTTTTTCGGCCTGAAGAGCCAGAGGGGGAGGGCGCAATGAACGTGCACTCACTCGACAAAAAGCAGGTGGTGCGAAAGCTCCGCTGCGCCGTCTACACCCGCAAATCGTCGGAGGAGGGGCTCGACATGGAGTTCAACTCCCTCGACGCCCAGCGAGAGGCCTGTGAGGCTTACGTCGCCAGCCAGCGGGCTGAGGGATGGGTTCTGGTGCCTGATCGATATGACGATGGCGGCATCTCCGGCGCCACGCTGGAACGGCCCGGCCTGAAGCGGCTGCTCCGCGATGTCGATGCCGGCCTGGTCGACGTGGTGGTGGTGTACAAGATCGATCGGCTCTCGCGGGCGCTCACCGACTTTTCCCGGCTGGTCGAGTTGTTCGAGGCGACCAACGTCACCTTCGTATCGATCACCCAGAGCTTCAACACCACGACCTCCATGGGCCGGCTGACGCTGAACATCCTGCTTTCCTTCGCCCAGTTCGAGCGCGAGGTCATCGGCGAGCGCATCAGGGACAAGTTCGCTGCATCCAGGCGAAAGGGCATGTGGATGGGTGGCAACGTTCCATTTGGCTACCGGGTCGAGAACCGCAAGCTTCTGATCCAAGAGGATGAGGCAGCCATTGTGCGCTCGATCTTCGAGCGATTCCTGCTGATCGGTTCGGCGACCATTCTGGCGCGAACCCTGAATGCGGAGGGCCTTAGACGCAAGAACGGTAAGGCCTTCGACAAGGGCCTATTGTACAAGCTCCTCAGCAATCGGGTGTACATCGGCGAGGCCGTCCACAAGGGCACGAGCTATCCCGGTGAACACCAGCCAATCATCTCACCAGATCTCTGGGACAAGGTTCGCTCGATTGTTGCCGAAAGCCCAAGCAAGCGGGCCGGGCAGAGCCGCAGGCAGACGCCAGCACTCCTCAAGGGGCTGCTCTTTGCTCCGAGCGGCTACGCCATGACACCTGTCCATACCCGCAAGAAGGGGAAGCTCTACCGCTACTACGTCACCACGAGCGTGCAGAAGCTCGGACCGGAGACATGCCCGGTCCGCCGTGTGCCGGCAGGCGAGATCGAGGCTGCGGTCATCGACCAGCTTCGGGCGCTGGTTCGAACGCCCGAGATGATCGTAAAGACCTGGATGGCCACGCGAAAGGACAATTCCAGCATCACTGAAACCGAGGTTCGTGAAGCCCTCGTCCAGTTGGATCCACTCTGGGATGAGCTCTTCCCGGCCGAGCAGGCCCGCATCGTCCAGCTTCTGGTCGAGCGGGTGGATGTCGCCGTCCAGGGCATTTCCATCCGGCTTCGCACGGAAGGCATGGCCAGCCTCGCGACGGAGCTGCGACAGCAGCCGGAGCACAGGAGGACCGCATGATGCCATCAGAGGCCAAATATGCCGAACTCAGCCCTGACGGCAAATCGCTCACAGTCCATCTGCCGCTGACCCTGCGCAAGCGTGGTGGCCGCAAGATCATTATCTCGCCCGCCGGCGCACAGCAATGGACCCCAGCACGGCCACGCATAGACAACACTTTGATCCGGGCGCTGGCGCGGGCGTTCCGGTGGAAACACATGCTGGAAACAGGCGAGTTCGCCACAGTGATCGAACTTGCCGCGGCCGAAAGGCTTGACCGCTCCTTCGTATCCCACGTGCTCCAGTTGACGCTGCTCGCGCCCGATCTGGTCGAAGCCATACTCGACGGACGGCAGTCCATCGGGGTTCAGCTCCAGGCGCTCGTCAGGGGTTTGCCCGTCGAATGGGGACGGCAACGGGAGTTGATGGCTACTTCCTGCTGACAATCTTCTCTGCGCCGCCCTCAGAGAAGCCAGGCCAGCGACTGGCGAAGTAATGTCGTCCCATCCTCGTGGAACCACCGGCCATGGCTGAAGATCACGCGCTTTGGCTGGAAAGCCACGAGGCGCTCCGCGGCCGCCTTCGCCTGCTCATGCTTCCGGTTGATGATTATCCGCAGGTAAATGGGGGCCTTCCCCACAGGTGCCGTGACGCCTAAGAGGCGCGCCGCCGGCCTGATGATGAAAGGCAGCTTTTCCGGCTCGAGATTCAGAACTAGATCCGTAAGCACCATAGTTCGGCTGTTATTGTGATAGAACGCGACTTCGGTGAACCCACCGGCTCCTGGAACGAGAACCTGATCGAGATCTTTCGACCAGGCTTCCGGCGCCGCCGCGGCCAGATCGTGATCGATCCTGACGCCAGCCCGGCGGACCTGTGCCCGATGGCGCAAGCCCGGAGCGGCCCAAGTCGATGCTCCCTGCACATGGTTCTGCCACTCCTTGAGGAAGGTCCAGTGTGCATTGTTTGGCGCGACCAGATGCATTATCGGACCAATCTGCTCGAGCTGCTTTCTCAGCTCAAAAGCGAATCGTGTTGGTGAGTGCAGCAGGAGACCGCCATTCCCGAGCTGGATAACCGTCATGCGCACCGGGACTGGAATGCCCATCACGCTCAGCGGTCCGCTGTCGACGATCCAGATCCCAGGGGCGACAGGCTTGGCGACATCAAGAGGAGGGTAGGTGGCGTCTTCGGGCTTCATGGTTGTGCTCCAATTCAGCTTGGAGCTGGCGCAACACGCTTCGAGAGCATCTGTTCCGGGGAACTGCGTGACGGCCTGGTTCGTCTGCTGGCCAAAGCAAATCATTATGTTGCAACATACCAACGGCAGCTTTGCGCCTCGTGGCGGTCATTGCTCGGTCCCGGCCATTCAACAAGAGCTGACATGAGTTCAACGTCTTATGCGCGATGGTAATCCCGTTTTTGAGCCGTGACACTGCCAGACAATGCCGCGGCTCCTCGCCCGGCCTTTGCCAAGAGCGCTGAGATTTCCTGCTGCCACGTGCCGGCGGATAAATGGTTAAGCGTGTTGTCGCCTCAGCGACGGAATAGTTTGTCTGGGCGTCGCACGTGCAGACCGCATTCGAGGAGTAGAATCGAGCTTTTGCGCTACCAACAGTCACGCTATCGCGTGTGGCGCGAGCTTTTCCCAGTTGAAGGTGACGCCGGTGCCAGGCGTGTCCGGAGCAACCGCCTGCCCCTGATCGACCATCAGAGCCCGGGTCGTATACTGGTCAATATCAAAGCTGTGCGCCTCCACCCAGCCGTCGCTCGGGCAGCCGGCAACCAGGCTCACGTGTAGCTCCTGCATCCCATGGCTGCAGACCGGAATTCCTGCAGGGCCGAATAATGCGGCCGCTCTCAACCAGCCGGTGATCCCCCCGCAATTACTGGCATCAGGCTGGATATAGGAAAGCTTCGATTGCGCCAAAGCGTATCTGAACTCGTGGATTGTATGGAGATTCTCCCCCATGGCGAGAGGCATCCCGGTGGCATCTGCTATTTCGGCATGACCAAGATAGTCATCGGGCTCGATCGGCTCTTCGAACCAGAGCAAGTTGAATGGCTCGAAAGCTCTCGCGGCGGCGATCGCCTGCTGCACGTCAAGCCCGTAATTGGCATCGACCATGAAGGTGACCTCTGGTCCGATTAGGTCGCGTACAGCGGTGACCCGCTGGACATCTTCCTCAAGCGTCGGCTGGCCGACTTTGATCTTCACCGCCGTGAAGCCGGCGTCGAGATAGCTTGTGACGTTCGAGAGAAGCTGGTCGAGCGTGAAATTGAGATCAATGCCACCGCGATAGACTTTGGCCGTGCGGCCGGCGCCGCCGGCCAGCTGCCACAGTGCCTTGCCGTCGGCTTTTCCCCGCAGGTCCCAAAGCGCGATGTCGACCGCCGACATGGCGAACGCCGTGATGCCGCCACGGCCGACATAGTGGATGTGCCACCACAGGCCGTCGTAGATGGCGTCGATGGCCGCGCCATCCTTGCCGATCAGAAAGGGCTTCAGATCGTACTCGATTACTGCCTGGATGGCGCGACCGCCTTTGCCGCCGGTATAAGTGTAGCCGGTACCCTCGCTGCCATCTGAAAGTCGAATGGTGACGGTTACGAGTTCGAAATGGGTATGGATGCCGTGCTTGGCGTCGCCCATCGCATGGCTTAGCGGCACGCGAAAAAGCTGGCAGCGAACGTCTGCGATGCTGGTGCTCACGTTCCTTGGCTCCTATCCTCGGTTCTCAGAAACAGTCTCCTGCGCACTTTTGACGATCATGTCGATCGCCACTGCTCCAGTTCCGGCCAGTTTTGAGAGCATTGCACGCACGCCAGGCTCTATGTTTGGTCTGACGAAATCGGCGTCAGAAAGACGCGATTTCCAGCATTAGTCAATGGCAAAGCGCCGGTTGGATTTTTGGTATGACTAAAAATATAAATCGCCTTGCGCTTTGGTTGGAACTGGTGGATCAAAGGGGCTCGTGAAGCTGCAGGAATGCGCATGCTGAATGAGGTGAAGCTTTCGCCCGACATCGTTTCCCCCGCCACCTCCGCGGCGGATGCGGTGGTGGCCCGCATCGAGTCGCGCATTTCACTCGGCGAACTGCCCGACGGTTCGTTCTTGCCGGCCGAACGTGAGCTGATGGCCGAATATTGCGTCAGCCGAACGGTCGCCAGAGAGGCCGTCGCCCGCCTCGCAAGCAAGGGGTTGATCGAGGCGCGACACCGCTTCCGCCCGGTCGTCCGCCGACCCGGATACGATGCCGCTCTGTCAGCGGTCGGCGGGATCGTATCGCATCTGCTGAGTAGCAACATAGGCGTCAAGAATTTGTACGGAACCCGCGTCTTCATCGAGGCCGCGCTGGTCCGGCAGGCAGCTCTTCACGCCCGTAAAGAGGACATTTCAGCCCTGCGTTCCGCCCTCGCGGCGAACGAGCAGGCCATCGCGGATTCACAGCGCTTCTATGTAACCGATGTCGCCTTTCACGCAGTACTCTACGAGGTGCCGGCTAATCCTGTATTCCCTTCCGTGCACAAGGCATTCACATCCTGGCTCGCGCCGCATTGGGAGCGGATGCTTCGCTCCCCGGACCGCAATCGCATCAACTATCTAAGCCACCGAGATATATTCGAAGCTATCGTCGAGCGCGATCCTGACACCGCCGAACGGGCGCTGCAGAACCACCTGGGGGCTGCCTGGGAGTATGTGCGCGGTACATTCGTCGACCCGGCCGTAGACGAGGCGCAGCGATCGCATGCGTGAGACCTACGACCACATCGTCGTCGGAGGCGGTGCCGCGGGCTGCGTCACGGCTGCGCGGCTGGTCGAGGCGGGCCGGCGCGTCCTTTTGCTGGAAGCCGGTCATTCGCACCGTCATCCGCTGCTCGACATGCCGCCCGGCATCTTCAAGATGATCAACGGCAGCAAGTTCATGCGGTATCACAGGACGACGCCGCAGGAACATCTGGACGGCCGCGTTCACGAGATCAGCCAGGGCAACGTGCTAGGCGGCGGCACGTCGGTGAACGCGCAGGTCTATATACGCGGCCGGCCATCCGACTACGAAGAATGGGACAGCCTGCTGCGCGGCAACAACGCCGGCGTGCGCTGGGATTGGCAGCATGTGCTGCCTCACTTCCGCAGAATGGAAGGCAACAACCGGCTCTACGGCGAGCGTCACAACAGCGACGGGCCGCTGCTCGTCTCCGATCCCGGTCACATCGACGATCTGTCGCGCTGGTTTGTGCAGACCGTCCAGGGTTTTGGCGTTCCCTTCACGCCCGACTTCAACGGGGAGAGTCAGCGCGGCGTTGGGTTCTACCAATTCATGAACCGGCGCGGCAAGCGCAGCAGCGCCGCCTACGCTTTTATTGAGCCTCTTCGCAGCAACCCGCTGCTCACCGTCAAGCTCAATGCCGTTGTCCACCGGGTTGTGATCCAAAACAGGCGCGCGGTCGGCGTGACCTACAATGACGGCGCCGGCGAGCGCACAGCCTTCGCGGACAGCGAAATCGTCGTCTCGTCAGGGGCGCTGGTGACGCCGAAGCTGCTGATGCTCTCCGGCATCGGGCCCGCCGACGAGCTCGCAGCGCACGGCATCGATGTCGTGGCCGATTTGCCGGGGGTGGGCCAGAACCTGATCGACCACCCCGAAGTGCCCATCCTTGCGACATGCAACGGACCCTACGGTTACTTCACGCACACCGGCGGCTGGCGCATGCTCATGCACGGCATCCAGTTAAAGCTGTTCGGTACGGGCTTAGTCACCTCGGCAGGCGTTGAGGCCGGCGCTTTCATCAACCCGCTAGATCCGGACGCCGAGCCGACGATCCAGGCCTTCTGCGTTCCCTTCGTCTATCTCGACCGCGACCTGCTGCAGCTCATCAAGCCCACCTATGGTGTCACAGTGACTACGGTGGTCACCAAGCCGAAGTCGCGCGGCTTTGTGAAACTGGCTTCCGCCGATCCGGCCGCCATGCCGATTGTCTCGCCGCATCTGCTCAAGCACTCGGACGACATGGCAACGATGATTGCCGGACAACGCTTCTTCCTGCGCGCCTTCCAGAACCCGCCGCTTGGCGACCGCATCCACCGGATCCTGAGGCCGGAACCGGACAATTTAGGCGACGGAGCCCTCGCGTCGCACTGCAAGAAGATGGTAAAGACAAACTACCACCCAGCCGGTACGGCGCGCATGGGCGCTGACGGAGACCGGATGGCTGTCCTGGATGCGGCGATGCGGGTTCGTGGAGTGGATAACCTTCGCGTCGCCGACATGTCAGCCTGTCCGAACATCAATTCAGGCAACACGGCCGCGCCGGCGATGATGCTGGGAGATCGATGCGCCACCTTCGTGCTGCAAGCTCAGCGACAGGAGCAGCGACATGTCGCTTGAGGGCAAATCGGTGCTGGTTACCGGGGCCGGCAAGGGCATCGGCCGTGCCACCGCCGTCATGCTGGCCGAGCACGGCGCCAAGGCGCGACTATCGTGGTCGATCTCGCCCATGCGGAGGCGACCCGCGGCGCCGTGCGCGGCGCCGTGCCGGTCGACTTGCTCGTCAACAATGCCGGCACCACTATCCTCGAGCCGTTCCTTGAGACCAGCACCGAAAGCCTCGACCATCTCCACGCCGTCAACACCCGCGCTCCCATGATCGTGGCGCAGGAATATGCCCGCGACCGTATCGCCAGGGGATTGGGCGGCGCCATCGTCAACGTCTCCAGCAACGCCGCCTGGATGGGCTGGGCCGACCACGCCGCCTACTGTGCCAGCAAGGGAGCCCTCGACGCGCTGAGCCGCGTCATGGCCAACGAACTCGGCCGCCAAGGCATCCGCGTCAACTGCGTCAACCCGACGGTGACGCTGACGCCGATGGCCGAAAAGGCCTGGAGCGACGCGGCGAAGGCCCAATCGATGCTGAACCGCATTCCGCTTGGCCGGTTCCTACAGCCCAAGGACGTTGCCGCGGTCATCCTCTTCCTTCTAAGCGATGCCGCTGGCACCCTCAACGGGCTCACTTTGCCCGTCGACGGCGGCTTCGCCATCAACTGAACAACGGAGGAAGTGCCTGGCAACTGCAGTCGAACGTGCATACAAACAACCAAAGCCCAATGGGAGGAACGTCATGAAGATCACTCGTCGCCATCTACTAATTTCGTCGGCTGCGGCCGCCGCCGCTGCCTCGTTCGCGAGCCGCGCCTTCGCTGCGGCCCCGCCGCTCGCCAAAAAGGACACCTATAAGGTTGGCTTTGCCCAGACCGAGTCGAACAATCCCTGGCGTTTGGCCCAGACCAAGTCCATGCAGGACGAGGCGGCCAAGCGCGGCTGGCAGCTGGTCTATACCGATGCCGCAGGCTCGGCGGCCAAGCAGGTCGCCGACGTCAACTCCATGATCGCCCAGCAGGTCGACCTAATCTTCCTCGCCCCGCGCGAGGAAGTGCCGCTGATCCCGGCCATCATGGCGGCCAAGGGGGCCAACATCCCCGTCATCCTGCTCGACCGCAACGTCGACCAGAGCTTGGCCAAGCCCGGGGAGGACTATGTCACCTTCATCGGTTCGAACTTCGTCGAGGAAGGCCAGCGCGTCGCCGACTATCTGGTCGCCATGGGCAGCGACAAGAAAACGATCATCCAGCTCGAAGGCACCGTGGGCTCCTCGCCGGCCAACGATCGCAAGAAAGGCTTCGACGACGTCATTGCCAAGCACCCTGACTACAAGATCGTTGCCTCGCAGTCGGGCGACTTCGCGCGCGACAAGGGCCGTCAGGTCGCCGAGACGCTGCTGCAGGCGCACCCGGAAGCCAATGTCATCTATGCCCACAACGACGAGATGGCGATCGGCGCCATCGCAGCGCTGGAGGCTGCTGGCCGCAAGGCCGGTCGTGACGACTGCCTGGTGTTCTCGATCGACGGCGGCAAGGAAATCGTCCAGCTCGTCGTCGACGGCAAGGTCGAGGCGGTGGTCGAATGCAACCCGCGCTTCGGTCCGAAGGCGTTCGACACGGCGGTCGCCTATGCAAACGGCGACCAGATCCCGCCAGTGCTCATAAACCCCGACGAGCTCTACACGCCCGAGAACGCTGCCAAGCTGATCGGCTCCGCGTATTGAGATGAAGCAGGCCGCCCGCTGGCTCCGGCGAGTGGCCTGTTCTATCCTTGCTGAATCTCGTTCTGACTGGCTCTGACTGGGGGAATCGCCGATGCCTGACGGCCTTTTGCTCTCCATGCGGGGCATCGACAAACGGTTCACCGGTATCCCGGCGCTGACGCAGGCTTCGCTCGAGGTTGCGGCTGGCGAGGTCCATGCGTTGATCGGACAGAACGGGGCCGGCAAGTCCACCCTCATCAAGGTGCTGACCGGCTACTACCGTCGCGACGGGGGCGAAGTCCTGTTTCAGGATACGCCGTTTGAGGTAACGTCGCCTCAGCGTGCGCAGGCAAGCGGCATCAGCACCATCTACCAGGAGATCAACCTGGTGCCGATGCGGAGCCTCACGGAAAACATCTGCCTGAGACGCGAAAAGCGCCGCTTCGGCCTACTCGACTGGAGCGCCATGCATGACGACGCCGAGCGTCTGCTCAGTCGGTTCGGCATCAAGCTCGACGTGCGGCGCCCGTTGATGGAGTTTTCCACGGCGACGCAGCAGATGGTCGCCATCGCGCGCGCAATCGGCTTTTCGGCACGCTTGGTGATCATGGACGAACCCACCTCCTCGCTCGACGAGCAGGAGGTCCAGGTGCTGTTCAAGGTCATCCGCCAGCTGAAGGCGGAAGGCGTTTCAGTCGTCTACGTCTCGCACAAGCTCGACGAACTCTACGAGGTCTGCGACCGGGTTACGATCATGCGCGATGGACGCACGGTGCGAACGGCCGCGATGGCGGAAATCGAAAAGCTCGAACTGGTCTCGGCAATGCTCGGCCGTGACGTCAGCAAGGCGCAGGGCCATGCGACCGCATTCCGGAAGCCCGCGCGCGACGCCGGCGGGGAGACGGTGTTGACTGCGACGTCGCTCGCCACCCGCCAGGCGGTGCACGACGTCAGCTTCGCGCTTCAGCGCGGTGAGATCGCAAGCTTCGCGGGTCTGCTGGGCGCCGGCCGCACCGAAACCGCACGCGTGGTCTTTGGGGCGGACCGCCCGCGCGCCGGCAGCATGTCGCTAAGCGGCGAGCCATATTCACCGACCCATCCGCGCGACGCCATCGACGCGGGGCTGGGCTTCGTCACGGAGGATCGCAAACTCGAAGGCATTGTCCCAGAGATGAGCGTCGCCGAGAACCTCACCCTGGCGCTGCTCCCGCGCATCAGCCCGTATGGGATTGTCAAGGAAGAGCGGCAGCGCGAAATCGTGGAACGCTTCATCAAGGAGCTGGCCATCAAGTGCTCCAGTCCGGACCAGAAGATCCGCGAGCTCTCCGGTGGCAACCAGCAGAAGGTTCTGCTGGCCCGTTGGCTGGCGATGAACCCGGATATCCTCATTCTCGACGAGCCGACTCGCGGCATCGATGTTGGCGCAAAGGGCGAGATCCAGCGCCTCATCCGTTCGCTTGCCGACAGTGGAATCGCCGTCCTCATGATTTCCTCCGAACTGGAGGAGGTGACGGAAGGCGCAGATCGGGTTTTCGTGCTGCGCGATGGCCGCACTGTCGCTGAGTTGACGGACGATGCGATCACCGACGACAACATCCTTGCAGCGATGGCGCAGGGGCACATCACCCACGAGGAGACGCGGCCGTGACCGAGGTCGCTCGACGCCGGTCCGGTCTGAACGCGAGCGGGGGCTTCTCGCTGATCGCCTTCGGTGCCCGCTACGGCACGCTGATCGCGCTCGTCCTGCTCATCCTCTTCAACCTCGCCTTCACCCGCAATTTCGCAACCCTGCAGACGCTCAACGTCAACCTGACGCAGGTCTGCACCATCGTCATCGTAGCCACCGGCATGACGCTGGTCATTGCCACAGGCGGGATCGATCTGTCGGTCGGGTCGATGATGGCCATTGCCGGCGCGCTGGCACCGCTGATCTTCCTGAGCCCCCTCTTCGGCGGTCATGTCGCGCTTGCCGTAGCGGTAGCGATGGTGGCGGCTGTGCTGGCCGCGACGCTGTGCGGCCTGTTCAATGGCTGGCTAATAGCGCAGTTTCGAATACAACCGATCGTGGCTACACTTGTCCTTTTCATCGCTGGCCGTGGCATCGCTCAGGCACTGACCAACTCGAATCTCCAGGTCTTCAAGGTGCCGGAGTTCCAGTGGATCGGCCTGGGCCGTCCGCTTGGGATTCCGGTCCAGGTCATCGTCATGATCGTGCTGGTAGCCCTCGCGGCGTGGATGCTGCGGCGGACCCGGTTCGGCCGCTCGATCCTCGCCACCGGAGGAAACGAGCGTGCTGCGGAGCTCGCGGGGATTGGGGTCAAGCGGACAAAGCTCGCCGTTTATGCGATCTCCGGTTTCTGCGCCGGCGTCGCGGGACTGGTTATTATCGCCATCAACTCGGCGAGCGATGCCAATCTCGTCGGCCTCGGCATGGAGCTCGACGCCATCGCCGCGGTCGCAGTCGGCGGTACCCTTCTGACCGGCGGCCGAGCCACCATCCTGGGCACGCTGATGGGAGCCCTGACCATCCAGCTTGTGCGCTACACGCTGCTCGCCAACGGCGTCCCCGACGCCGCGGCACTCATCGTCAAGGCCGCGATCATCGTGGTTGCGGTCTGGCTGCAGCAGCAAAGGCGCGACGCATGAATCGCGCGCGCCTCGCTCGGCTGGTCGGGACCTACGGCGTGCTGATCGCGCTCGCCGCGCTCATTCTTTTCGGCTGGTGGCGCTACGACAATTTCCTCGGGGCCTTCAACGTGACGACTGTCATTCGCTACAACGCCATGTTCGCATTGATCGCGCTCGGCATGTGCTTCGTCATCATGACAGGGGGAATCGATCTAAGCGTCGGCTCGACTGCGGCACTGGGCAGCGTCGCAGCGGCGCTTGCCAGCCACTATGGCATCGTACCTGGCATCGCGGCGGGAGTGGGCGTCGGGCTGGTGGTCGGCGCCGTCAATGGCGTCCTGATCACCCGGGCCAACATCATGCCGTTCATCGCGACCTTGGCCACGCTTCTGGCGGCAAGCGGCGCTGCCTTGCTGCTCTCCAACCAGACCTCCGTGCCGATTTCGTCCACCAGTGGCTTCATGCACGTCGGCATGGGATCGATGTGGATCGTGCCGATTCCGACAGCGATAGCGATCGTCGCCTATTTCTTTGGCTCGATTATCCTGAACTACACGGCCACCGGGCGTACCGTGCTCGCCATCGGAGGGGGCGAGGACGCCTCGCGCCTAATGGGACTTCCGGTCGCGCGCGTCACTTTCCTTGTCTATCTCGCCAGCGGGAGCCTCGCGGGGTTAGCGGGGGTGTTGCTCGCGGCTCTGGGCTTCGCGGGCCAGCCGACAGAAGGGGTCGGCTGGGAGCTGTTCGCGATTGCCGCGGTTGTGGTCGGCGGTACGCTGCTCTCAGGCGGCAGCGGTTCCGTCGTCACCACGCTCGCCGGCGTGCTGTTGTTGGGAATTCTCTTCAACGTTCTGAACTTCGAGAACGGCAAGGGATGGATTTCGCTATCCGCCGCCTGGCAATCGGTCGTGCGCGGGCTCTTCCTTCTTATCGTGGTGCTTCTCCAGGCGCGGCTCACGCGTGGAGGCGTCGAACGATGAGGTTACACGTTGGCAGCCCCAAAGTGAGACAGGATTGAGCCTGAAACATCCTGCTTGATGTCATTGCTGCAGATGAACATGTAGAGTGGTGACCTTTCAGAGTTCAGTCGTCGGCGGAGAAGAATGGGTCAGCACGGTGTAAAAAGCCCGTTCCTGTGGCGGCGGCTTGTAGCAAAAACGCACGAGGTCACGCTGTTTACTCAGCATTCACGTTAGGTTGCTCGACACCTGACACTCAGGACGGTTCGGCGCCTCCAGCAGAGCCGGTCAACCAACATCAGAGCCAGAGGCCGCATTCTAGCGGCCGGCGTCTACTTCGGGTCAATTCACGACATCGGACGTTGGAGGTTGAAGGTCCGCTAATTGTTCTTCCCCGACCACAAACGGACCTACTGCTCCCGGCCCCATTCCAGACATTTGAAGTTCGGCACCGGACCCCGGCTCCTAGGTCGAAGCGGCTGACCAATTGGTCACCGATTGGTTTGCTTTGTGTGTTCTCCGCCTAGCGGCATTTCACCAAACGATCCCCAGCTTTCGAGCCGGAAAACCCTGTGATTTCAATGGCGGAAAGCTAGGGACTAAAAAGGCGCACTCCCCAGCTTTGGAGAATATGGGCCGACAGAGAGCAAAAAGGCACCTTCACTACCAGCAGCAGTCCCCAGCTTTCGGCCGAAGGGCCTGCTGTTCTGCGGGGTTTCGGGGCGACCAAGTCTACGCAGAGAACGTTCTGGGAGAATTGAGTGGTAGCGGGAGAGGGACTTGAACCCCCGACCCCAGGATTATGATTCCCGTGCTCTAACCAACTGAGCTACCCCGCCAGGGCGGCGAAGGGTCCGAATCCGTCTTAAATCAGACGGCAGGTCGAAGCGTTCGCCAAGGTCGGGCGGATATAAGGTTGGGACGCCAAGCCTGTCAAGCATCGATGCAGCCGGCATGCCGGCACATTCTATCGCATCGTGCTTTGCGAAAATCGGAATCGATCTTCCGTAACCATGCGAAGGTTCACCGTCTTGAGACGTGTACCTTGTGCGTCCAAGCGGACGCACGTCGCTCTAATGGCCGGAAAGCATTGCCGGGCAGATAATTGGGCACAGAAATGCCGGGGTTGAGTTCGGCGGGGCGCGCCGCTATGTCTCGGCCACGAAATTCTAGAGTTGGAATTGATGAAACCGCGCATTGCAGTCCTCGGTTGCGGATACTGGGGCAGCAACCACATCCGCACCCTCAAGGCGCTCGGCGCGCTGCACGCGGTCTCGGACGTCAACCCTGCCCGCGCCGAAGGCTTCGCCAGTGAGCAGGATTGCCTGGCGATCGAGCCGGAGGCGCTGTTTGTCCGCAGCGACGTCGATGCCATCGTCATGGCGCTGCCGCCGCAGTTCCACGCCGATATGGCGGTGCGCGCCGTCCAGGGCGGCAAGGACGTGCTGGTGGAGAAGCCGATCGCACTGACGGTGTCCGATGCCGAGCGCTCGGTGAAGGCGGCGGCCGACAATGGCCGCGTCTTCATGGTCGGCCATGTGCTGCGCTTTCATCCAGCCTTCGAGACGTTGAAGGCGCTGATCGACAATGGTGAGCTCGGCGAGGTCCGCTATATCCATTCGCACCGGCTCGGGCTCGGCAAGTTTCACACCGAGAACGATGCGCTGTGGGACCTCGCGCCGCACGATCTGTCGATGATCCTCGCCATCACCGGCACGGAACCGATCGAGGTGCGTGGCGAGGGGGCAGCGCTCCTCGACAATCTCAGCGATTTCGCGCATCTGCACATGCGCTTTCCCAACGGTCTGCGCAGCCATCTCTTCGCGTCGCGGCTCAATCCCTACCGCGAACGGCGGCTGACCGTGGTCGGCACCAAGGCGATGGCGGTGTTCGACGATGTCGAGCCGTGGGAGCGCAAGCTCGCCGTCTACCGCCACGCGGTATGGCAAGACAGCGGCCAATGGGCTTTCACCACCAACGAGCCGTCCTATGTGGCGGTGGGCGAGGGCATGCCACTGACGCGAGAGCTCGAGCATTTCATCCAGTGCATCGAGACACGGGCAGAACCGCGCACCAGCGGCGAGGAAGCCATCAGGGTGCTGCGTATCCTGACCGCTGGCACGGTTACCCACACCGGATCGTCTCCCTGAGAGAAAGTGCCGCTGTGTTAGAGCCTGATCATCCCGATAGGATCGGGATCATTCGGCGGGAATCTGCGCCGGGCGGGCTGCCAGCCGCGTCAGCATCGCCTCGGCCTCGGCGCCACGCTCGGAACGCTCGATGAAGCCGCCGCCGAACACGCGGGCCTCGTTGCCGTCGTCGGAATAGAGCACGCAGGCCTGGCCGGGCGCGATGCCGGACTCGCCGTCGACCAGTTCCACCGAAGTGATCCCGGCGTTGTGATGCAGCACGGCCGGGCGCGGCGGGCGTGTCGAGCGGACCTTCGCGAAAAGCTCCAGCCCGGCCGCCGGGATATCTGACAGCGCAGCGTCGCCCAGCCAGTTCATGTCGCGCAAATAGATCTTGTGCGTCTCCAGCGCCTCGCGCGGGCCAACGACGACGCGGGCTCGATCGGCGTCGAGATGGACGACGTAGAGCGGCTCGCCCGAGGCGATGCCGATGCCGCGGCGCTGACCGATCGTGTAGCGCAAAATGCCTTCATGGCGGCCGAGCACGCGGCCGTCGATATGGATGATGTCGCCCGGATTGGCAGCAGTCGGCTTCAGCTTGGCGATGATGTCGGAATATTTGCCCTGTGGCACGAAGCAGATGTCCTGGCTGTCCTGCTTGGCGGCGACCGTCAGCCCCACTTCCTCGGCGATGGCGCGAACCTGCGGCTTCGACAGGCCGCCAAGCGGAAAGCGCAGATAATCGATCTGCGCCTGCGTGGTGGCGAACAGGAAATAGCTCTGGTCGCGGTCCGCGTCGACCGGCCGGTACAGTGCGCGGTGGGCGCCGTTGGCGCCGGAGCGGATGTAATGGCCGGTGGCCAGCGCGTCGGCGCCGAGTTCCTTGGCGGTTGCCAGCAGATCGGCGAATTTCACCGTCTGGTTGCAGGAAACGCAAGGGATTGGCGTTTCGCCGGCGACATAGCTCTCGGCGAAGGGGTCGATCACCGCCTTGCGGAAGCGCTCCTCGTAATTGAGCACATAGTGCGGAATGCCGAGCGTCTCGGAGACGCGGCGGGCATCGTCAATGTCCTGGCCGGCGCAGCACGAGCCGGCCCGGTGCGTTGCCGCGCCATGGTCGTAGAGCTGCAGCGTGACGCCGACGACGTCATAGCCTTCGCGCTTCAAAAGACCGGCAACGACCGACGAGTCGACGCCGCCCGACATGGCGACAACGACGCGGGTATCTTCGGGACGTCCGGGAAGGTCGAGGCTGTTCATGGTTCTTTCGTTCTGCACGGCGCCCTGGATGAGGGCGCTTGAATGCCAATGGCAGGAATATAGGTCAAGCTTTCCGGGTGCGCCAGCTTCGCGAACCAGCCGATTTTTTGAACGGATCCGGCGCTTGCGGGCAGATGTCTCAAATGCCGACGAAAAGACTAACGCGGCGTTCATGATCCTTACCTAGCCATTAGGGTTCGCTTAGGCAATTTTTAAAGCTGTGGCGGTAATGTGGTGGGGATTGGGTCTTTGAGTTTTTAGTAGAGAGTACGATGACCGATCTTGTTAGACCGCGCGTCAAATATGTTATCGGGCCTGACGGCAGCCCCCTTACGATTGCCGATCTGCCGCCGACGAACACACGTCGCTGGGTTATCCGGCGCAAGGCGGAAGTGGTGGCGGCTGTACGGGGTGGGCTTTTGAGCCTCGAAGAGGCGTGCCAGCGCTACAAGCTGACCACCGAGGAATTCCTGTCCTGGCAGGCGTCGATCGACGAATATGGCCTTGCCGGGCTGCGCACGACGCGCATCCAGCAATATCGGCATTAAGGCTGGTTTGAAGAAGACAAGGGCGCGGAACTCCGCGCCTTTTTTGCGTGTGCGCCAGCATGGCGCGTGGTGCGCAAGCACTGTTTGGCCGGGGCGACTTTGTTTCGACCGTCGCGCCGCCCTCATTGCCCTGCCGTGCATTTCTCCCCGTTTACGCAGGGCTGTCCGGGGAAAGTTATTCATATATGAAGGCCATCTGATTGGGAGAGGCTCGGTCTTTTGGTCGGCTTGGATTGACCGGTGGCGGC
>NZ_JAMYLP010000075.1:0-28641 GCF_040318085.1 Mesorhizobium sp. M1322 | reverse complement strand
AGGCTCAGTTGACCAAGCACACGATCGACCATCCGAATCATCTCCCTATCTTCCTTGCGAACGGAATCACCAATCCGATTCTGTGCAAAGGCCTCCTTGAGGGAGAGATGGCCGCGAAGCGGCCAGAGGGGGTCGCCTCGCATAGAGCGCCAACCTCCATCTGCCGCAGGAGGCCGCGCCCGGTCGTACCGACCCCCTCTGTCGCCTTCGGCAACATCTCCCCCTCAAGGGGGGAGATTACGCTCTCGCCGGCTTGCAAGCTCTCAACACGTGACATACCGGTTCCCCTGATTATATGATAAAGGTGCTCCACTAAAACGGAGGCGCCTCCGTTTATTACGTGGGGCTTGAACCGGTCGGGTTCAAGCCCCGTATTCGCAGTGGAGAAAAATTTGGCTTCGCAGCCGCCCGCAACCGCCAAAGACAAGCCCGACGCGACAGCGGCAAAACCGCTGCGCGCTGATGCGCAGCGCAACCGCGACGCGCTGGTCGAGGTCGCGGCAGTGGCCTTTGCCACGCATGGCGTCGACGCCTCGCTGGAGGAGATCGCGCGCCACGCCGGCGTCGGCATCGGCACGCTCTACCGGCACTTTCCGACGCGTGAGCATCTGGTCGAGGTGGTCTACCGGCGCGAAGTGGAAAGCCTGTGCGCGGCCGCCGACGAGCTCGCCCTTCACCATCCGCCCGACGTCGCGCTGGAACAGTGGATGCAGCGCTTCGTCGACTACATCGCCACCAAGCGCGGGCTGGCCACAAGCCTGCGTATCTTGCTCAACACCAATTCAGCCCTATTCTCGGACATGTCCGGCCGGGTGACACTCGCTTTACGGCAGCTGATCGAAGCGGCGGTGGCCGACGGCTCGATCCGCAGCGACGTCGACAGTTCCGACGTGCTGCACGCGCTGGGCGGCATCTATTCGGCGCCCGATACCAAGGACTGGCGCGACCGCTCGCGCCGGCTGGTCTCGCTGCTGATGGACGGGTTGCGGTTTGGGGCGACGAAGTCGGCGAAGGGTGGCGGGTGAAGGCAGGGCCGCCGAAAGCGCGGCGCGCGAATTGCCAGCGGAGCAAGAACGAGCAACTCCGCCCTGAACTGCGTCAGATGCGAAATCCTATGCGAACAAGCCGACTGCTCGATCGTAAAAATGGTCGAGAGCGCAGCGCCTAGCGGCAATCCGGGCGGCTTCAAGCAATTCCTCGCGACCCGCGCCGTCCTTGTAGGTTGCGATGACCACGCGCGCGATCATTTCGGCGTCCGCGTTGTCAAGCTCCGCTTCGCCGGACCGCAAAATTTCCCGAACCACACCCCTCAAGAGATCCAGTTCAATGGTTGAAAAGACGCCCATATGGGGCGCAGATGTGCACTCCACTGCCATTTGAATTCCTCCCACCGTAACGATATCAAACACGCGAGAGATTACAACTAAAGTATTAGGCGAGCGCGCTCTTCGGAGGACGGTCGCTGGTACATCAAAGTGAACGTCGAGGGTCGCGATAGGCGCACCCCTGGCCCCCTTCAAATCATTTGAAGATGCACGGCGAACGAGTAGCGCGATCGATTGAGAGATGAAGGCAAATGCTAGCGTTTGAGCCGGTTGCCGGACGCAACGCCTTACTGAAACACTTGCGCCGCATGATGCAAACGTCGCTAATGCGATCAGACCGGCTATCGGTGGAGTACTCATGAAGAAGACTGTCGTTAGGGTTGTCTGTGCTATCGGCCAGGCGGGGCAGCTCGGCCTCAAAGGCGGCCTCCCATGGGAAGGCAACCGGTCGCCGGAGTTTGTCGCCGACGTTGCACGATTTTTCGATCTCACGAGAGGGCACGTCTTGCTCGCCGGTCCCAAGACGATCGCAAGCATTCCGGATTTTGCTCGCGCGGATCGGGAACTTGTCGTCGTTCGCTCCAGCATGGATCCCGAGGACACGCTCCAGCGCTTTGCCGGCCGTATCGTCTTTATCGGCGGCGGTCCACCGGTGTGGGACGCCTACGCGCGCTTCGTCAGCCACTGGGATGTCAACCGGCTGCCCTATGACGGGCCGGCAGACCGCTGGTTCGATGCAAGATGGCTTACGGGAGGTGGCAACGTTGCCAGAAATCACCGCGACCAATGAAGGCTCGCATGTTGACGCCCGCTACGAACATGTAGGTACTGAGGCGAAATGGTATTAGTCTGCGCGGTCTCGGGCTTCAGCGAGCTGGCAAACGCATGGATTTCAGCACCTTCTCAGGCCATGGCTATTTCCTCATCGGCGGCCTCATCCTCGTTGGTGCCGGGCTCCTGATCCTTTCGCTGATCGTCAATATTCGTGTGGCACACAGCGTGCGCCACGATATGCGCCATCGTGAAAAGCTGCTGGAATATTATCGCAACATCTTTTCCCAGCTTGGCGTGATCCTGATCGGTATTGGCGTTTCTCTGTTCATCTTCTTTTTTCAGCAGAATTATCAGGACCAGCGCAAACGCGAAACGGAGCTCCAGCTGGTTCTCGCCAAACTGGCCGCGCGCATTGCTCGCGGCGCTGCCGTCGTCGAATACCTTGGCGAATTCGATGCGCTGCTGGATGATGGCGGGCCTTACATCAGCCCGGAGCTCGGTGGAACGAATGCCGCGATCAGCGCCCACGGGGCGGAACTCGGCAAGCAGGTCGCCGAGATCCTTTTGGTTGAGCGCGACGTCGAGGTTCAAGCGTTCGAGATCCTGAACCTATCGCGCGATTTCGAAGCATCGTTCGTCGTCAACGAACTCGATCCCGCGCTGTGGTTCAACATCGTGCGGGATGAGAGCGAGATCCAATATGCCACCACTCAACTCGCCCTCGACTACAAGGACCTGCAGGATGCGATCGGCGGAGACGCAATCGCGGTTGCGATCGCAAATCCTGAAAAGGAGGCAAAGATCAAGCAGGAGGTGCTCGACATCTTTTATGATGCCGACCTCTTGCGCCAGCGCAGCAGGAGACTTCTCGGCCGTGCGTGCTGGCTTTTCAGCAAGGGGCGCAGCTTCGTCAACCTTGGACCGGTCAACGATATCGAAGCCGATGCCAGGTCGCACCAGGAATGGATCGCCCGGTCGAAACCCTTCCTGACGCAGTTGAAGTCGGGAAGCGGCGATTGTTTCAAATTGCTCCAGTTCAATCCGGCGCCCTGAGTTGAGCGCAGGCGTCCTGAGTTGGGATCGAGCCGGCAAGCGCGGTTCGACTTGAGGTCCGTCGCTCTAAGTCGAAACTCGATCGCCGGCTGCCGCCAATCGCCGAGACAGGTGGAAAGCAGCCATGAGCCGGCGTCTGACGGCGAGTAGTTCCTTGGGACAGTGATTTAGACAGATCGGCGATCGGCAGCATCGATAATTCCCGTGGCGAATCGCAAACCTCTATGGTTGGCTGATGCATCCATCCCTTCGTCATCCCAGGGCGAAGCAAGGAGCGAAGCGACGCGGCGCAGACCCTGGGATGACGAAGGCATGGGCCTGTGGCTAATCACCGGCGTCAGAGATGGTGGAATGTTGCTATTTGTCTTGCGGCGCCTGGCCTAATCGCTGCTGATGCAGAACCGGATGACCATTTTGATCCAAGGCTCTATAACAGGCCGACAGAATTGCGATGATCAAGGGGAGACGATGCGCTACATACGTCCGCTTTCAATGGAAGATGCCGTTGGCCAGCTGGCCGGCTCGTCTGGCACGGCCGCCATTCTCGCCGGAGGCAGCGACCTCCTGGTGAGGATGAAAGGCGGCTTTATCGAGCCCGACCTGATCGTCGATATCAAGGCGATCGACGGACTGGGTGAGATCAGGGAAACGGCGGAGGGCTTCAGCATCGGTGCGGCGGTCTCCTGCGCCCTGATGGGAGAGAGCGCGGCCTTGAACAGGGAATGGCCGGGCGTCGTCGAAGCGGCCAAGCTGATCGGCTCCAAGCAGGTACAGGGACGCTGCACCATAACAGGCAATCTTTGCAACGCCTCGCCGGCAGCCGACAGCGTGCCGGCGCTGGTGGCCGCCGGTGCCAGGGCATCGATTATCGGGCCGGGAGGCAGGCGCACCGTCGCGGTAGAGGCGGTGCCGACCGGGCCGGGCAAGACGTCGCTCGCCAAGGGCGAGATCATCGAGGCGATCCTGCTCGACAGGCAAGCGCCGCGCTCCGGCGATGCCTATCTGCGTTTCATTCCACGCACGGAGATGGACATCGCCGTGGTCAGCGCCGGGGTGAACCTGACGCTCGATGAGCAAGGTGTCGTCAAATCGGCCCGCGTGGCACTGGGCGCCGTCGCGCCGACGGTGCTGCTGGTGGAAGAGGCCGCCGAGGCCCTCATCGGCAGGAAGCTGGACGAGGCAGCGCTTGAGCGGCTCGCCAAGGTCTGCTCCGGGGCCTGCCGTCCGATCGACGACAAGCGGGGCACCGTCGAATTCAGAAGAAAAGTTGCGGGTGTGCTGGCCAGGCGGGCCGCCACGACCGCCTATGCACGCGCAGGAGGCAAATAATGGCTGGTGTAGCAGTCTCAACGACAATCAACGGCGACAACGTCGAGTACCTTTGCCAGCCGGATGAAACGCTGCTCGACGTGCTGCGCGACCGCCTCGGGCTGACGGGCGCCAAGGAAGGCTGCGGCACCGGCGACTGCGGCGCCTGCAGCATCATCCTCGACGACCGGCTGGTGTGCTCGTGCCTGGTGCTTGGCGCCGAGGCTGAAGGCCGGCGCGTCGAGACCATCGAGGGCATGGCGCATGGCGACAGGCTGCATCCGCTGCAGCAGAAGTTCCTCGAGCACGCAGCGCTGCAATGCGGCATCTGCACGCCGGGCTTCCTGATAGCGGCGAAGGACCTTTTGGCCAAGAACCCCGACCCGACCGAGGAGGAAATTCGCTTCGGCCTCGCCGGGAACCTCTGCCGCTGCACCGGCTATGACAAGATCGTGCGCGCCGTCCAGGACGCGGCAAGCGTGATGAAGGGAGCATGACGATGAACTTCGATCCGCGCTATTCCGGACGCAATTTCACCGCAGTCGGCACGCGTCCCATCCGCCCCGACGGCGTCGACAAGGTGACGGGCCGTGCACGCTATGGCTCGGACTTCAACATGGCCGGGCAACTGGTCGGACGCGTGCTTCGAAGCCCGCACCCCCACGCCAAAATCAGGAAGATCGACATATCGAAGGCGGAGAAGCTCGCCGGCGTGAAGGCGGTGATCACCGCGGCCGACCTGCCCGACCTCACCGACGGCGATGCTGCCATGTACGACATCCTCGACAACTGCATGGCGCGCAAGAAGGCGCTCTATGACGGCCATGCGGTGGCGGCGGTCGCGGCGGTCGATGCTCGCACGGCGAGGCAGGCGCTGAAGCTGATCGAGGTCGACTATGAGGTGCTGCCGCATGTCACCGATGTCGACGAGGCGATGAAGCACACGGCACCCCTACTCAACGACGCCATCTTCACCGAGGGCCTAGAGGAAAAGCCCGTCAAGCCTTCCAACGTCACCAAGCGCACGCAGTTTGGCCATGGCGACATCCATGAAGGTTTCGGCCAGGCCGATTTCGTCGTCGAACGTTCTTTCAAGACCGAGCAGACGCACCAGGGCTATATCGAGCCGCATGCCTGCGTGGCCAATGTCAGCTCGGACGGCACCGCCGATCTCTGGGTCTGCACGCAAGGCCATTTCGTCTATCGCCAGCATTGCGCCCAACTGCTTGGCATGGAAGCTTCCAAGCTGCGCGTCACCTCGTCGGAGATCGGCGGCGGTTTCGGCGGCAAGACCCATGTCTGGGCCGAGCCGGTGGCGCTGGCGCTGTCGCGCAAGGCCGGACGGCCGGTCAAGCTGGTGATGACGCGCGACGAGGTGTTTCGCGCCTCCGGCCCAACCAGCGCCACCTCGATCGACGTCAAGATCGGCGCCCGCAAGGACGGCACGATCACCGCGGCCGAGGCGACGCTGCGCTATTCCTGCGGCCCTTATGCCGGCATGTGGGCCGAGATCGGCGCCATGACGGCGTTCGCCTGCTACAGGCTCGAGAACGTCAGGACGGTCGGCTACGAAGTTCTGGTCAACCGGCCGAAGACGGCGGCCTATCGCGCGCCGTCGGCGCCGATGGCGGCGTTTGCGGTGGAAAGTGCCGTCGACGAACTGGCCAAGGAGATCGGCATGGACCCGGTCGAGTTCCGGATCAGGAACGCCGCCCAGGAAGGCACCAGATCGTCCTACGGCCCGGTATACGGCCCGATCGGCATCGGTCCGACGCTGGAAGCGGCGAAGATCCATCCGCACATGAAGGCGCCGCTGCGCAAGAACCAGGGCCGCGGTATGGCTTGCGGCTTCTGGTTCAACTTCGGTGGCCAGACCTGCACCGACCTCAACATCGGCATGGACGGCTCGGTCTCGCTTGCCGTCGGCACGGTCGATGTGGGTGGTTCCCGCGCGTCGCTGTCGCTGGTGGCCGCGGAGGAACTCGGCATCGCCTATGAGCAGGTCAAGGCGGTGGTGGCCGACACCTCCAGCCTCGGCTACAACGACATGACGGACGGCAGCCGCGGCACCTTCTCCTCCTCGATGGCGACGATCTCGGCCGCCCGCAACGCCATCAAGATCCTGCGCGAGCGCGCCGCGCAGATGTGGGACATTCCCGTCGACGACGTGGTCTGGGAAAAGGGCCACGCGATTGCCAAAGGCGAGAAGTACGGCAACCTTGCGGCGCTGTCCCTCAAGGAGATCGCGGCCGCGTCGGGCAAGACCGGCGGGCCGATCGCCGGCCACAGTGAGCTCGTCGCCGACGGCGCCGGCGTCTCCTTCGCCACCCATATCTGCGATATCGAGGTCGATCCCGAGACCGGCGCCACCAGGGTCCTGCGCTACACCGTCGTCCAGGACGCCGGCAAGGCGGTACATCCGACCTATGTCGAGGGGCAGTACCAGGGGGGTGCGGCGCAAGGCATCGGCTGGGCGCTCAACGAGGAGTATATCTACGGCAAGGACGGGCGGCTGCAGAACCCCGGCTTCCTCGACTACCGCATCCCGGTCTGCTCGGACCTGCCGATGATCGACACGCAGATCCTCGAGATCCCCAATCCCAACCATCCTTACGGGGTGCGTGGTGTCGGCGAGACCTCGATCGTGCCGCCGCTGGCGGCGATCGCCAATGCGGTGTCGAACGCCGCGGGCGTGCGGATGACGCATATCCCGATGTCGCCGCCGCGGATTCTCGCGGCGATCGAGGCGGAACGGGGAGGCTGATGGTCGAAGTGACGCTCTGGGGATCGCTTGGCGCGCTCGCCGGAGGCAACAGCAAGGTCGAAATCGAGGCCAAGGACATTCGGGAGCTGTTCAGGAAGCTGGCTGAGCAGTATCCCGGCCTCGAGCCCTACATCGACCGCGGGATTGCTGTGGCGATCGATGGGGTGATCTATCGCGATACGTGGTCGAAGGAGCTGCCCCCGGGGGCGGAGATTTTTTTGTTGCCGCGGTTGGCGGGGGGGTGATTGGGGACCTGCCTCCACCCTCGCCTAGCATCAAGGTCTCGAACGTCGTTGATTGGCCGGTGAACGAGCCCGCTGCGCGGGATGGGCGCGCGGTAAGGTAGCGGTCACGATCCGGTTGCCGCGCCCGCATTGAGCGTCGTTCGGCTGGGGCAGAGCATCACGGGCTTCTTCAACAAGGAGCCTGACCATGCCCTATCCTGTTCTCGATGCTCCGATCAGTCCGCTGCGCCAGCGGCTGATCGACGACATGACCATGCGCCGGTTCAGCCAGGAGACGCAGCGTAACTACATCCGCGATGTCGGACGGTTCGCAAGCTTCCTTGGCCGACCGCCGGATATGGCGACTGCGGATGATCTGCGCCGGTTCCAGGTAAGAAGTGTGAAGTACCTTCTCCTCTCGTGGCAGTCCTGGGCGGTGCTCTCGGCCTGCTTCGCCGCTCTGACCGCTATTTTCGCCAAGGTCGGAGTGGAGAACGTTAGCTCGGACTTCGCCACCTTCATCCGTACCATTGTTATTCTGTTAGTCCTTGGGACGATCCTTGCGGCCACCAACCAGTTCCAGCCGCTTAGCTCTATTTCGAGCAGGACCTACCTGTTCCTCGTCCTGTCGCGGCTTGCTGCAGGTGCGTCGTGGATTTGCTATTTCCGTGCGCTTCAATTGGGAGATGCGGCACGCGTTGCCCCTATCGACAAACTGAGCGTCGTGCTCGTGGCGATGTTCGGAGTGACATTCCTCAAGGAGCACTTGTCGTTGTCGAATTGGGTAGGTGTTATATTGATCGCAACAGGCGCGGTTCTAGTGGGTTACAAAGGCTAAATGGTAGGCAAGTTGGCGACGGCGGATTGCCTCGACCTTGGGATTAGAATAGCCAGAAATAGGTTGGCAGATAACCGATCACCTGGAGGTATTCGATGCCTTCGATGGCTGGAAAGACCGCGAGAAAATAGAGAGCATCGAAGAATGTGCTTCTTAGCGCTTTCGTGGAGAACGTGTGCTGATGCTCGTCGTGATAAAGCCATAGTTTGGGCCAGAACCGTGGTGTTCTGGCCGCATACGCGTCGTATTTCGGGCCAAACTTTCCCAGAAGAAACGCCTCTTCCTTTCTGGCGGTCATCCCGAAAACCGCGTAGGTGCACACTCCGAGAACGACGGCAACGATGATCGACCCGAACATGAGGCCGATGCCGAATGCTCCAATCATTGAAAACAGATACAGGGGATTGCGAGTGATCGAGTATGGCCCGTTTACCGCCAACTCGGTGTTCTTCCGGCCCCCGACATATAGGATGCTCCACAATCTTCCGAATATGCAGACGAGGATCAGGACAAAGCCTGTCATCTCGATAAGTTCATGAAGGGTCGATGCTTCGTCCCAGCCTGGTCGAGAGAACAACAGCGATCCGATCGCCGCGATGCTCAAGCCCTGGACGACAAGAAGTCTCTTTCGCTGATTGAAAGGTTGCGGGGCAATTGAAGCGGACATCATGGTTCCTTTGACAGAGGCTTTTTTGGCGCTCGCGCCAAGCATCCGGTTCATTTTCGGGAGAGGCGCCGCAAGTTTAGGGCCAATGACCGCGGAGCAAGCGGCGCCGGCCCATGCGGCCCTATTCCTTATTATTAATCAGAACTTCACGAGCCATGCTGCGCTTGTAGCGCTTGCAGGTGACTCCTTCCAGCCGATGGGGCAAGGGCGCGCCAGGGAGACCGCGCCCTGCCCGCGCGTCAGACGAAGAAGAAATCGGAGGCATTGATCAGCGCGGAGTCGAAATTGGCGATCTCTACTGTTCCCTCCGCGAAGCTCAGCACGGTCGACCGTCCGTCCTGCGTGACGGCGACGTCCTCGAAGCTCTCGACGCCCGTATAGGTCGCGATCTCGATGCGATCGGCGCCGTTCTCGAAGCCCCGGATCAGGTCACTGCCGAAAGGTATCAGGTCGAAGACAAAGACGTCCTCGGCGCCGGCCTCGCCGAAGAGGGTATCGTCGTCCGCGCCACCGGACATCCGCGCGCCGTCGCCGCCGGCCCGGAGCCGGTCGTCGCCTTCACCGCCCTTGATTTCGTCGAAGCCATCGCCGCCGCAGAGCCGGTCGTTACCCTCGCCACCCGCGTGTTCGTCATCGCCCGCACCGCCCTGAATGCTGTCGCGACCTTCGTCGCCATCGATCTCGTCGTCGCCCTCGTCGCCAAACAGCCGGTCGTGCCCCTCCTCGCCGGAGATCTCGTCATCGCCGGCGCCGCCATATGCACGATCGTTGCCGTCGCCGGCCTCGATCTGGTCGTCGCCGCCGCTACCACGGATCACGTCGTTGCCGTCGAGCGCGATGAGCTGATCGTCCTCATCGGTTCCGACGAGCCGATCCTGGCCGTCAGTGCCGACCAGGCGGCTGATGCCAGTCGCCTCGACCAAGGCCTTGACTGTCTCGCTGCTGAGCGGCGCATCGCTGATTGCAACGAAAGCATCGTCGAAATCGCCGTCGAAGTCCTCGGTGCTGGCCAGGCCATCTTCGAAGCTCACCACCTCGACCCCGGCGAGGCCGTCGTCGATATCGCTTGCAAGGGCGTTCTCGCCGGCCACCGGGTTCAGGAAGTTGAAGCCGTCGCGGTTGCCGACCGAATGGAACGCCCGGATCGGCAGCAGGTTGCCGTCGGCGTCGGTGACGACCGGCGCCACCCGGTCGTAGATGGTGGCCGGGCCAGGCGTGTAGGTCGTCGCGTCGTCGCCGTCGTAAACGTCGGCGACATCACCTGAGGTGAAGTCGCGGAAGAAGAGGCCACCGTTCTCGTAGTCCTCGAGATCGAGGCCGAGTTCCTCGACATCCGGGATGAGGAACAGGCCGAGCGACTGCCCGGCCGCGACTGCCATCGTCGCCTTGGTGCCTGCCTTAACATCCTCGGTGTCGGCGAAGAGGATGCGCGCCTCGCCGATCTCGCCCGTCGCCGTGTCGAAAGTATAAGCGCCGATCGCAGCGTTGGTGCTCGCGTCCTCGCTGATGAAGGTGATGGTCTTGGCAGTGCCATCCCCCGCGAAGGCGAGCTCCGTCGGATCGACGGGGGCGGAAACGTCGACCTCGCGCCTGTTCCTGATCTCGATGACGAGCTCGGGCTCATCCTCCGAGAGCACCACCTCCTCCTCCAACACCAGGCCGATGCCGGGCGCGAAGTATTTGTAGGCGCCCACGCCGGGCTCCAGGCCAGAAGTGTCGAGGATCTTGACGACACCGTGAAAGGAGCCGAAGTCGGTCTCGACGTCGAGGCCGGTTGCGATCACCTCGCCTTCATCCTCCGCCACGCCGGCGTAGAACTCCTGGAAATAGCTGTCGCCCGGCATCGGTGCTGCGCGCATGATCCAGCCCGGCGCGGCGCCGTCGACGCCTGCCTCCCACGATCCGCCGAAGTCGGTCCCGATGAACTCGCCCTCGTCGTTGTAGTTGTAGTTCGTCGCGATCTCGCCCAGATACCAGACGTTGCCGTCATCGGCCTGCGCGTACCAGTCGAGCGTGTCCTCGACGAGAACGCCGTCAGCATAGGCCGTATCGCGGACGACGACCGTCTCGACGCCCTCGATGATCTTCGTCTCGAACGTGGCGAAGTGATCGTTGCGCTCCGTCTCCTCCTCGCCGGTCTCGGGATCGATAAGCGCGGCGCCGTAGCTGTTGATGGTCCCGCCGGGCAGCGGGAAGAACGTGTTGTCGATGTTCGTGGAATTGCCGAACGTGGCGGCGGAGAAGTCGGGTAAAATGGCCATGGGAATGTCCTCCGAGGTGGATCGCGTCGCGGGCGCGTCCGCGGCCGGACGCTCGCCGCGGTCCCCAGCATGGCTTGGCTCCCGCCTCACGGGAATCCGGCAGGCGTGACGGGTAAAAAGACTCAGCCTTTCAAAGCCCTAGACGGCACATCCTACGGATGTGAGTGCCCTGCCGGCGGCAGTTAGCATGACAGCTTTCCCGGTCACGGACTGCAGTCGAGTATCTGAGGGCGTGAAGCCTTGAAGCTGGCCAGCGGCGGACCAAAACGACGGAGGGCAATTTTGGCGTTCACGGGCTTCTTCAAGGGACGCCTTGGCCATCATGCGTGAACGCAATTGGGGCACTTATCTCCGTGCGACGTGCGGCAGTCTACCTGCCGAACTCCACACCTCCGCTGAAATCGAACACCGCACGCACGCTGAGAATGTGAGCGTTTTCGTGATCCGCATTCCGCGCGAACGTATAGGCGGCAGCGAGTTGCCATTTTGATCCAACGAACGGCGTATTGTCGTCGGACGAATATATGACCTCGAAATCAGCTAGGTAATCGCGGGTATCCGGACCTCCGGCGACCAGGTTCGTCTGCTCCGTGTAGGTCGCGATATAGGTTAAGGAGTCTACGTCGAGCGCGGCGGAGCCCGTGACGACCAGGGCATCGTCCTGGCGGCCGTCAAAATGCCGAAGATAGGACATTTCGCCCAGCAGCCTGACCGTCATTTCGTCCAGTTCGAAACTCTTGGACGCGGCGGCGAGGTAGGCAAGTTCGTCACCAAGCTTAACGTCGTCTTCGATGTCCTCCTCGGTAGGATGCCCGGCCCTCTGATACCGAAAGCCGAACCTGTAGCCAAATTCGCCGTCCAAATAGCAATCGGCTGTTTCCGAACCTTCGCAGCCATCAAGAGTTACCGAGAACGACGACACGCCCTTTGTGTTGCCCGCGCCGCCATCCGACAGGCTGGTCCGGCCCCGGTTGGTAAAGAGCGACTCGCTGAGGATCGTGCGATCGCTTGTGAATGCAGTCGCTGCCAAAGCATGGTTCAACCCGAGGTTTTCGAAGCGGAGGGCAATTTCCCCGCCTAGACGTTCGTCCGCGTCGAAATCCGACACCAGTTCCGTGGCATTGATCCCTGGCGCGACTTCGCTGGCGAGACTGAAGATCGTATCGAATTTTCCGGCCCGCGTGGTAGCGGGACCTGCCTCGATCACGGTATACAGTTCGGCTACGTAGGTGCCAATTCCTTCAAGAACCGTATTCTCGCCGGGCGCCGAGTCCACCACCGGCTCGGTGATGATGGAAGTCTCCAGTTGCAGATAGTCCGTCGGCGCGAAAAGCAAATCGGCTGTGAGTGTCGGTTGAAGCACGTCGGATGTCAGGAATGACGGATCGGCCGCAAAAATCCAGTCGTTTTGAAGTTCCGTAGATAGTTCGTAACTGACACAGGGCGCCGCGCAGCCCTCGACCAGCTCCGCTACTGGATCTTCGGCCAGTACTGGAGTTGAGAATACAAGCAACCCCAGGCCGGTGAGAACTGAGGCAAGAAAGCGCATGGCCCGTGACCCTGGAGCTAGCTCCGCGCTACGCCCGGCGCGATGCGGCCGGCCGGCTCGACATCTCGGGACGAGCAAGGCCGCTGCGAGCCCCCAAGGAGTTCGACGGCACCGGCGGCAGAAGCAACTCCTCGAGGAAATAGGCAGAGAGCGCCGCGCGGCCCGAGAGCTCAGCCTTGTGGTAGAGCGCAGTCGCTTGCTGGCGAATGGTCGCTTCGCTTGCTCCCCGGATTCGCGCGATCTCCTTGTGGCTGAAGCCCTTGAGCAGCAGGAGCCCGACCTCCTGCTCCGTCTGGGTGCAACCCCAAGCCGCAAACTGGCGCTGGATGGCGGCGCCGAGTTCCTGGAAATGGTCATCCAGGCCGGCCCGCCACTGCGTGTCGCGCTCACGGATTCGTGCAATCTCATCGCGCATGTCGAAGCTTTCCGCTTCCTGCTCCCGCAGGCGCGAGGACAGGAGCGCAACGCAGGCCGAGCAGCCTACGAGAAGTGCAATGCCCGCCGCTTCCGTCAACAGCTCGGTGAGGGTCACCACCTCATCCTCCCTCACCGCCTCCATGCCAAGCAGGAGGGCGAAGGCCCCCACCGCACCCGCAATCAGGATCTGCCGGCCGCGTCCCTTGGTCCAGTCCATGGTCTGTCTCCGAAGCTCGAGTGGCGGCTGCGCGCCCTTGGGCTCGCCCTGTCGCCGCCATTTTGCGCCTGCCAGCGGCAACGTGCAACAGATGGGCGCGGGCGTCGGTCACGTGATGAAGAAAAGGTCATCGGCGCCGAGCAACGCGATCCCGCCAGCGTGATCTCCACGCTCCCGGTCACGCCGCGTCGCCCCGGACCCGAAATCATTATTCGTGTCGAGCGCGGCGCCATCGAAGCGCGCCACCAAATCCGCGAGCGTAGGGAAATCGCCCTCTCCGGCCGTGGCGGAAAACCGGAAGGTGTTGGTTCCATCTACGCCACCGCCCACGAGCAGGTCGTCCTGACAGCGGGCCGGTGTCAGCGGAAGTCCGTAATTGGCGGCGCAAAGCGGACATCTATCCAGCTTCCACCGAATGACTGCTCCCGGCAACCACGACCCTCAGCGTGGTCGCTTGGGATGTCGGCACTTAGGAAGCGGCAATTCTGATCTCAATGACCGAGATCCGCGCAAAGCGGCCGGTCATGCCCGCCTGAACTGCACTGCAGGCACACGCGATTTCCGACGCCGAACCCTCACATGCCGAACGGCGCCCCCTCCCTACGCCCCCATCGTCGGCTCGGTATTCACCTCCAGCGCCTCTTCCGCCTCATCCTCCTCGCCGAGAACCTCGCCGTGCACCCCCAGCGGGCGGCCTATCCAGATCGGGTCGACCAGATGGTCGCGCTTGGGGTTGGTGGTGTTGGGTGGATGAGGATGCTCAGGCCGCCATGGTTCAGCATCAGCCACGGAACAAGGGTAGCGAAAATCCCGGTGGCGAAGGAGACCTGGTACATGGCCTGTTCGTGCGGGCCGACCGGCTCGTCGCGCCAGTTGCCCAGGCGCACGCGGAAACGTTCGCCGATGCGAAGGCGCAGCCATTCGGCATGCTGCCGCTCGGCCGGCCCGTCATAGTAGATATGCGCGTGATAGCTGACAATTTCCGAAAGCGGCCTTGGACTGGCGGTGTCTTCGTTCACCTTAATGCTCTCCTTCGACGACTATGGCGTCCGGCAGACCCGAAGCATGGAAGGTCGACCTTGTCGAGGCCGTGTTGATGCCGGGGGATAACTGGACAAGCGTGATTTTGACACTAGTCACCCACGCGCGCCAGCGTGCCGAGATGATTGCCGTCGAGAAACTCTATCGTCATCGCCGACGCCTTGCCGTCGGGGCCGAGGACAAAGCTCACGGCCGACGGCGCGTCCGGCGTCTCGGCGTCCGGATAGGTCAGGAACATGTCGCGGTCGAAATGCTCCAGTGAATAGGAGCGGGCGCCGCCCGGCCCGACCTTGAGCACGAGGCCGTCGCCCTCACCCGACACAACCGCATCGCCGATGAAGTCGTTGAAATAACGGCCTTTATAGGTGTTGGCCGGTCTGGCAGGGCTTGCCGGAGACGGCGGCTTGGCATAGGTGGCCTTGGCGGCCGCGACCGCCGGGCCGAACAGGCCCGCATAGGTATCGTCCCATGCCTTGATCCAGTCCTTCTCGATCTTTCCATCGAAAGCCATATCGGCGAAGCTGTCGGACAGCCCTTCCGGCACGCCTGTCGAAAAGGCGCTGGCGACGATGACGATGCCAAGCTTCTCCTCGGGAAACAGCGTCACCAGCGTGCGGGCGCCGACGCTGAAGGCGCCGGCATGGCCCCAGCTCAGCCCGTGCCGGCCGAATTCGACATTCCAGCCGAGGCCGTAGAAGGACGTGCCGCCTGAGACGGGGTTCTTGCCGCGAGCCATCAGCGGAACATGCGTCTGGGCCAGCGCGTCGGCTTTAATGAGTGTCTCGCCGGCATAGACCCCATTGCCGAGTACGAGGCGCACCCATTGCGAAAGATCGCGCGCCGTGGAGCTGACGCCGCCCGCGGGCGCCTGCGCATCCGGATCGCGCTTTATCTTGGCGGCCCAGACGCCATCGACCCTGACGTGCAGTGCGGCGCGGTTGGCGTGCTTGATGAAGTCCGCATGACGGGAGCTGGTCGAGGTCATTCCAAGCGGACGGTAGAGCTTCTCCTCGGCGACCTCCTCCCAAGGCTTGCCTGTCGGCTTCGCGGCCGCAACGGCACCCTCGGTCAGTCCGAAATTGCTGTAGGAGTAGCCGGCGCGAAAGCTCGACGATGGCGACACGAACCGCAGACGGCGCAGTATCTCCGCGCGGTCATAGCCAATGTCCTCGAGGTCGTCTCCGGCGGTGCCGGGAAGTCCGCTGCGGTGCGAAAACAGGTCGCGAACCGTGAGTTCGCTGGTCGGATAGGGCTCGGACAGCCGGAAGGGCGGATTGAGATCGGCGATTTTCGTATCCCAGGAAACAATCTCGTCGCTGACCAGTGCCGCCACTATCGTTGCTGAGACCGGCTTGGAGAGCGAGGCGATCTGGAACACCGTATCGGCATCGACGGCCTCCGGCTTTCCGGCCTCGCGATGGCCGAAACCCTTGAGGAAGACCACCTTGTCGCCGTGCACGACCCCGATGGCGAGACCAGGCACCCCGCCATCCGCGACGACGCCTTTGGCGAGTGCCTCAAGCTTCGACAGGGCTGCCGCGATCCGGTCAGGCGTAGTGGTGTCGGCCGACGCCGCATGCGGCGAAAGCATCATGACGGCGATAAAGGCCTGCATCCCCCAACGGCGGAAATTCTGACCCAGCCTCACGCTCGAGCTCCTCCCCTGCAAGCACTGGTCACACTACAGGCCGGCGCAGGAAAGGCCAACCCTCGCCTGCGCGGTAGAGCAAAGTCCCATGCGCGACCCAAGCGGCCACCCCTTGGAACCAGCCGGTCAACGGTATCGAACGGACCACCGCTCAGCGGCGACGACCGTCATGAAGAACCCGATCGACAACAGGGATGAGAGCACGATGGCGGCGTAGAGCCGGTCGGACTGATAGTTGAAGGTCGCCTGGATGATCAGCGCGCCGAGACCTTTGTCGGAGCCGATCCATTCGCCAACGATCGCGCCGATCACCGCGGTCGCCGAGGCGATCCGCAGCGAAGCGAAAAGCATGGGCAGCGCACGCGGCAGGCGCAGGCGCCAGAATATTTCCCAACGCGTCGCCGACAGCACGCGGAAGAGCTCGTGCTCGCTGGCGCTCGCCGATTCCAGGCCCCGGATCATGTTGATCAGCGTCGGGAAGAAACAGATCACCGCCGCAATCACGATCTTGGGCAGCATGCCTAGTCCGAAGATGAGGATGACGACCGGGGCCAGCGCAAGCACCGGGATCGTGTTGAAGAACAGCACGACCGGAAAATACGCAGCCTGAAGCGTACGGCTGTGCACGAAGATGACCGCCAGCAGCACTGCGGCGAGGTTCCCGAGCACGAAGCCGGAGAGCGCCTCGATGGCCGTCGGCCAGAGGTTCGACAGGAGAAGCGATCCGTTCCTGGCAAACACGCCCGCTATCGCGGTCGGCGTCGGAACGATGTAGGCTGGCACGCCGGCGAGCGGCAGCAGAACCTGCCATGCGAGAATGAGCGAGCCGGCGCCGAGGATCGGCAGCACGGTCTGTGCGACCGGCGAAAGCGGGCTCCGGTTCACGAGGCCGCTCCAAGGGCGGAGCGCATCCTGGCCATCGCCGCGACGATCGCCGGATCCTCGCGCGAGCATCTGTTGTCCGGCCCCTTCAGCGGACGAAGGTCGTGGTCGGCGACGATCCGTCCGGGATGGGCGGCAAGCACGATTACGCGCTGCCCGAGATAGACGGCTTCAGCAATGGAATGCGTGACGAACAGCACGGTCGTTCCGGTCCGCCGCCAAAGGTTCAGCAGTTCGTCGTTGAGGCGATCGCGGGTGATCTCGTCAAGCGCGCCAAATGGTTCGTCCATCAGAAGCAGACGTGGCTCGCCAAGCAGCGCCCGGGCGATCGCCAGCCTTTGGCGTTGTCCGCCGGAAAGCTGATGCGGCAGGCGCTCACCGAGCGCCGACAGGCCGACGAGTTCGAGCAGCTCGTCGGCCCGGTCGTCTATCATGCGCGACAGGCTGCGGCGGCCGACCTGGATCGGCAGCCGCACATTCTCGCGCGCCGTGCGCCAAGGCAAAAGGGTCGAGTCCTGGAAGACGAAGCCCACGCCGCGGCCGGAGCGCACAGCCGACGGCGTTTCGCCCATCACGCGTATCGTGCCCGCGAGTGGCGCCAGCAGGTCGGCGACAACCCGCAGAAACGTCGACTTTCCGCACCCCGAGGGTCCAAGGATCGACAGGAACGTCCCGGCCTCGATTGTCAGGTCAAGACCGGAGATCACCGTCACCGGCGAGTGCCGGCCAGGATAGCCGACGTCGAGCCCGGAGGTTTCGATGGCCGGCGCGGCCATCAAGATGCGGGCGCGCCGAGCTTCGGCCGTTCAGCCGCACTGAGTTCGAGAATCTCAGTCGTATAGACGTCCTCGGCCTTCGGCCTGCCGTTCGGATACTGGCCAATCTGGTCAAGCAGCGCGATCTGGCTCTCGATCGAGGCAGGATCGAAGGTGCCCCATCCATCCTTTTTCGTGTTGTCATCGAACGACAGTTTCAGCACCAGAGGGATCGTCTTCTTTTCCCAGCCTGCGTCGATCTCGGGATAGGCTGCGACGAGCTTGTCGACCGCCTGCTCGGGATTGGCGTGGACCCAGCCCCACCCCTTGGCGACTGCGCCGATGAATTTCGCCAAGGTCTCGGAATCGGATTCGATGGCGCTGTCGGTCGCGAAGTACACGTCGGCATAGGACGCCAGGCCGAGCTCCGACAACAGAAGATCGATGCGATCATCGCCGACGACGCTGAGCGCCTGCGTGTTGGTGATCCAGCCGCCGATCGCATCCACGTCGCCACGGACGAGCGGGGCCTTGTCGAACCCAACATTGACGATGGTGACTTCGGAAGGGTCGATCTTGTTTTTCGCCAGCATCGCGTCGATAGCGAAGCGCGCGGTCGGCTGTGTGCCGATCCGCATCCCCTTCAGATCCGCCACCGACCGGATCGGCTTCGCCGGTTTCGACGTCAGCGCATAAGGCCCGGTGCGATAGCCGCAGGCGATGATCTTTATCGGAACGCCGCTCGCCCGCGCGGCATAGAGCTGAGGCGATTCGGAGAATTGGCCGAGCTGAGCGGCACCGGACACCACCGGCGGCACGGTGGCGGCGTTCGGTCCGCCGGGGCTGAACTCGACCTCGAGCCCGGCTTCGCTAAAATAGCCATTGGCGACGGCTGCGACGTCGCCAATCTGGCCGTTCGACATCAGCCAGTCATACTGGACGACGAGCTTGGCGGCTGCCGAGGCGCTGGCGCCAAACAGCTGAAGTCCCGGCCCGAAAGCCGCCAGGCCGGCGCCCGCCTTCAGGATCGATCTGCGATTCCACTGCGATGTGTTCCCACTCATCTTCTTGCTCCTTGGTTGGACTTGTTTGCATGCGGCGCGGCCCGTCTTGCGAGGCCGTCGCGATCGAAATCACCCTTGCGTGTCGTGATAGTCGCCCGGTCCCGCGCCGGTCCAGGCGTAGAGCTCCCACAGCGTCCCATCCGGGTCGTGGAAGTAGGCGCAGCGCGCGTTCCAGACATAGTCGCCGGGTGGCCCGACGAACGGCACTCCCTTGTCCGACAGTTCGGCGTAGAGCCGGTCGACCTCCCCCGCACTTTCGAGTTCCATGGCAACGCACGCCTTGTGCGCCTGCTTCGGAGAGCGGACATTCGAGACGCCGCAATGGCGATTGATGTGATCCAGTTCCCATGCGGCGAGCGTCACGCGCTCGGAATGAAAATCGACAAAGCCTTCGGCGCGGCGTCTGATCCGGTAGCCGAGCTTCTGCGTGTAGAAGTCGATGGTGCGGTCGATGTCCTCCACAAGGAGGCAGATATCGGTGATTGCCTTGGTCTGGCCGAGCGACATTGTCATTTGCCTCGACTGATCTTCGCGGTGAGTTCGACGCCTACGCGCGATGCGGCGCCATCGATGTGCCGGCGCATCGCCTCGCCGGCAGCCTGCGGATCATGCGCGGCGAGCGCGTCGTAGATCCGCACGTGCTCGGCGACGTTGACTTCGACCAGGTCGTGCAGCGGGTTGGTGAGGCGGGCATAGTGGATCGACTGGCGGATCTGCTCGCAGACGAAGGAAATGAAGGTGTAGATGTAGCTATTGCCCGTGGCCCGGGCGATCGCCCGGTGGAAAAGCAGATCGGCCTCGATGCTGCCATCCTCCCAGCGCTCCTCGCCACCCATGCGGTCCAGCGCAGCCTTGATTGCGTGAAGATCATCGGATGCGCAGCGTGTCGCGGCCAGCGTGGCGGATTCGGTCTCCAGAATGCTGCGCAGCTCGAAGAGCTGCTCCATGTTGCGCTGGTCTTTCAGCGCTTCGCGGTCGATCCGGATGGCTGTCCGCTGTTCAGGCGCCATGACGAATGCGCCCACGCCCTGACGCGCCTCGACCATGCCATCGGCGCGAAGCTGCGCGATCGCTTCTCTGACAACATTGCGGCTGACGCCGAACTTGTCGGCGAGCTGGCTTTCGGTGGGAAGCCGGGCTCCCGGAATGATGTCGCCGCCCTCGATCTCGCGGCTCAGATGCGAAGCGATGCGATGCGGAAGCGCCTCCACGCTGCCTATGATGGACGAACGCTGCTTCATGCGGCTTTCCCCTACAAATCGCCCGGATCAGGCATGAGACATCCGGGATTGAACAGGCCTGCCGGATCGAAGGCCGCCTTGATCGCGGTATGAAGCTGCCGCTCGCGCTGCGACAGGCCGGCCCAGAACACATGGCTGCGGCTGCGACCGACGCCATGCTCGGCGCTGAACGAGCCGCCGAGCGCGCCGACCAGTTCATAAAGTCGGGTCAAAACCGCCTGGCCCACGGCCCTCGCTTCGCCGGGCTCGCAATCGATGGGAGGCAGCACGTTGAAATGGATGTTGCCGTCACCGGCGTGACCATAGGTCAGGGATGTCCAGCCTGGCCACTCGCGCACGATACACGCGCGTGCTTGCTCGATCAGCTTCGGCACCTGGCTGAGGTGAACCGAGAGGTCGGTGCGGACATGAAAGCCGCGCCGCGCCTGCCCCTCGACCAGCCCCTCACGGATGGCCCAGAATGCGGCGGCCTGCGAGCGGCTTTGCGCGACGACGCCATCCCTGATCAGGTCGCTCTCAAGGGCGCGCGCCAGCATGGTTTCAAGAAGTCCGCCGGCGTCTATCCCTGGCCCACAGGCGAGTTCGACGATCGCATGAACCGGACATTCTTGTGTCAACGGTGAGCGCAGGTTCGGATCGATGAGATGGGCCAGCGGCAGGCACTCATCGCCGATGACCTCAAACGCGCTGAGAAGGTCGGAGCAGAGATGCCGCGCCATCCGGAAAAGCTCGCACGCCTGGCGGAAGCTGCCCAGTCCGACATAAGCGGTCTCGACCTGCGTCGGCCGGGGCGAGAGCCTTACTTCGACGCCCGTGACGATCCCGAGCGTTCCTTCCGAACCGATCATCAATTGCTTCAGGCTGTAGCCGCGATTGTCCTTGCGCAGCCCGTTCATGCCGCTCCACAGCGTGCCGTCCGGCAGGACCGTCTCAAGCCCGAGCACCAGATCACGCGTCATGCCGTACCGCAGCACGTTGATGCCGCCGGCGTTGGTTGCGACATTGCCGCCGATCGTGCACGATCCCTGCGCACCAAGCGCGAGAGGGAAGGTCATGTCGGATGCTTCAGCGGCGTCCTTGACGTCCTGCAGCACGGCACCCGCGTCGGCTTGCAGCGTGAAGTCGAGCGGATCGACCGAGCGTATCCGGTTGAGACGCTCAAGCGACAGCACGGCGCAGTCCGAACTGTCTGGAATCGCGCCACCGGCAAGTCCGGTATTGCCACCCTGCACGACGATGGCGACACCGCTCTGCGAGCACCATCTCACAAACGCCTGGACGTCTTCCACGGATCCTGGACGCACGATGAAGCGGGCACTTCCGCGCCTGTCGCGGCTCCAATCAATGAGGTAGCGTTCTGCCAGGGGCGACTGGCCGTCTATCAGCGCGTCACCCGCCAACTGAGCAGGCAGCTCGGCAATTGCACCAGAAGTTTCGCGTTGAGATGGGCGATCCGTGATCATTGGGTCAGATCATACGGTCATCCTACAACTTGGCAAGTCACTTTCGTCTTGGGGAATCATCATTAATTTGGCGGCGAAAACCGCCGGCGCACCCGCCTCACAATCTGGACTCTCGCGCCTGAACTGTTCGCACCCGTCGGAAAATGCTAGCCTTTCATTTTGACGAAGACGGTGCGGCTGGCATTGGGAGAGACCCAACTCGCTGGTGATCGGTATGGAAGTCCGACCGATTCGAACTTGAAGCCAAGGCCAGAGGGGATCTCAATGTCGGAATTGTTCTCGCTCAACGGCCGTGTCGCGCTGGTCACGGGTGCCTCGCGTGGTCTCGGCTTCGCCATGGCCAAGGCACTTGCGGAAAACGGCGCGACAGTGATCGTCAATGCCCGCGATCCGGCCGCCCTCGCCGCGGCGGCCGAAAGGATCGGGGCCGAAGCCCTGCCGTTCGATGTCACCGACGCGGCGATCTCAAGGGCGTCGCTGGAAGGAATCGTCGAACGCCACGGCCGCCTCGATATTCTGGTCAATAATGCCGGCATCCAGCATCGCAGTCCGTTGGTCGAATGGCGGGACGAGGATTTCGACCATGTGATTGCCGTCAATCTGTCGGCCTGCTTCCGCATGATGCGCGACGCGGTGCGCCTGATGCTGCCAAACAAGTTCGGGCGCATCATAAACACCGGATCGGTTGCAGCGATCCTTGGCCGTCCCACCATTCACGCCTATGTGGCGGCAAAGGCGGGCCTGCACGGGCTGACACGCTCTACTGCCGCTGAATTGGGCCGTCACGGCATCACCGTCAATGCGATCGCCCCCGGCTATTTCGCCACCGAGCTCAATACGGCACTTATGAGCGACGAGGCCTTCACCAAGTGGGTCGAGACACGAACGCCGGCGGGCCGCTGGGCCCGGCCTGAGGAGCTCGGCGGAGCCGTGGTGTTTCTCGCCTCCGACGCTGCCGCCTACGTCAACGGACATGTACTGGCCGTTGACGGCGGGCTATCGGTTTCCCTCTGACCGGCTGAGTTAGCCAATCCCATAGATCAGGCTCACGCGCCCATCCGTGAGCTGCTGAACCTTCCGCAACTCGAGCCCGCGACGCTTTTGCGACGCTCCAAACAGCGCCTTCCCTTCGCCGACGAGCAGCGGATAGACGATCAGCCTGAGTTCATCCACCAGCCCGGCATCGATAAGGCTCGCGGCCATTCGCGCACCGCCCATGAGATAGATGTCCTTGCCAGGCTGCTGCTTGAGGGCAGCGATGTCGTCGAAGGTCCGCAGGAAGCGCGTCTTTGGCCAGGCCGCCGAAGTTATTGTGTTCGACAGCACATAATGCGGGGTCTGTTCGGCAAAGCGGGCCCATTCGAGCTCCACCGGCATCGGCAATTTGCCGGTCATCGGCAGCGGCTTGTCCGGCTCATTCTGGATCGCGCTCCAGTAGCGCTCGTAGCCGGCATACATGACGCTCCCGAGCAGGCAGGCATCGATTTGCGGCGTCAGCCCATACTCCTCCGACCACGCGTCCACCCAATCCGCGTAACCCTCGGGTCCCTCCATCTTGCCGTCGACGGATATCTTCATTCCGGTGATCAATTTGCGCATGACTTCCTCCATTGGGCTTGCACAATGCAAGCACGTTTCATCGTTTCATCGTTGCTGGTATGCGAGTCTCCACAGACGGATGCCGGTGGAATCTGGGCAGTGACTTCAGGGGGTGGTCGACACGATCGTGTCAGGCCGGCAGACGGCGGTCGTATTCTTTCCGCAGGCGGCTCCAGCCATCCCAGAACGAGGTCGGCGTCTTGCCCGCGAGGCGGGCAGCCAGCATATCGAGATGCGTGTGCCAGCCGGCGGTGACGTTGAGCTGGATTTCGCGTTCCGGCAGCCGGCGGTGGGTGACGGTGAGCAGCACATCGTTGCCCTTCGGCTCCAGCAAGAAGGAAACCCCGCCGGTGTTTCCCCAGATGATGGCAAGCTTGCGCGGCGCATCGAGCTCGGTGATGCGGCCCTCCATCCGATGCTCTTCGGGAAAACCCGCGGGGCGCTGGCCAGGCGGATCGGTCAGCTCGTCGTTACGCCAGATGAACTCGAACGGCGTGCCGGCCTTCATTTCCATCTGGCCCGCAGCCATCCACTGCCGGCGCAAGTCACTCTCGGTGAGATAGGCCCAGACCCGCTCGATGGGGCCGGGCAAAAGCCGCTGGATGGTGAACGTGGCGGGCTCCGTCAGCTCGCCATAGGCTTCGATGGTTTTCATCTGGTTCATTGGTCGTCTCCTTCTTTTGAGGTGGGCGATTTCCTGGAATCATCCTGGGCCCTGGAATCACCCGGGGCTTTGCGTGCGTCCTCCTCGCGAAGGAGACGTTCGAGAACATCGAGACGGTTGGTCCAGAAGCGCTCGTAGAAGCCCAGCCACTGATGGGCGCTGGCCAGCGGTCCGGGTTCGAGCCGGCAGACATGCGTCCGGCCCCTCACCTCTCGGCGGATAAGCCCTGCGTTCTCCAGCGCCTTGATGTGCTTGGAGGCGGCGGCGAGCGACATGGCGAAGGGTTCCGCCAACTGGCTTACCGTTCGCTCGCCGCCGGCGAGATCGCGAAGCATGTGCCGGCGGGTGGCGTCGCCAAGGGCGTGAAAAACCGCGTCCATCTGTGGTGTCTCTAATTCAACCATGTAGTTGAATATAGAGACACGCTTTCAGATAGTCAACCGATTGGTTGAATGATTTTAGATGAGAGCTCCACAGGCGGCGCGTGGCGATCGAGGACATTCGGCCAGCGCAAGGCGTGGTGGAAGCGCAACCTTCACTTGCCTTCAAAGAAAGTATGAATCGAGGTTTCCAGCTTTTCGATGAGTTGAGGGTTATGGCAGCTTCCAGCCCAGATCAGGGCGTTCAGTCTCATATCCTTGTTGAGAAAGTTCATTGTCCGGGAATCAAGCAGGTATCCCGCGACCTCGTAATGCCTCCCCTTGATAGCCTCGATAAGCGCGTTGTTTCTTCCGGTCTTGTCCGTCAGATTCACGTCGGCGCCATTCTCGACAAGCAACTTGACGACATCCAGATGCCCGTTCTTTGCCGCTTCAATAAGGGCCGTTCTGCCGTAGTAGTCGGCTCTTGCATCGATCTCTATCTCGGGATGTTTCACGAGAGCTAAAATAGAGGCGTAGTGGCCCTTGGCCGAAGCAAGGCTCAAAGGCGTGCTCTTCCATTTGTTTCTGCAATTCACATCGAGTGCCGGATGTTCGATCAACGCCTCGACCGCCGCGGTGCGGGCATTGAGGGCTGCGAGATGAAGGGCTGACCAGCCGCCGCCGTCCGCCTCGTTGATATTGGCGCCGGCCGCCAATTCCGCTCGAACGGCCTCCGCATCGCCGCTTTCTGCCGCGAGCAGCAGATTCGACCAACCCCCTTCGGCTTCCAAGCTCTCGGTCAATGCCGTCGCCTCCCCGAATGCTCCCCGCAGGATAGCATTGTTCCGGTTCGGCCGACATCCACCGAATGACCGACCCGCTCGAACTTGAAGCCAGGCCTCTGATCAAGGCGGAACTGGCCCGCCGGCTTGAGCATCAAGGCCTTCGACCCCATCTCGTGCAGCATCGCTTCAGTCTTGGAACGACGTGCGAGGAGAGACCAAAGGGAGTGATCGCATGGCTATCGATTTCAACCACACAATACTGCCGGCCCGCAACAGCGAGGCGTCGGCAAAGTTCCTGGCGGAAATGCTTGGCCTTCCAGCCCCGAGGCGCTGGGGACCTTTCCAGATGGTCACGACCGAAAACGGTGCCAACCTCGACTACATGGATACCGACGGGGAAATCACGCCGCAGCATTATGCCTTCCTGGTCAGCGAAGCCGAGTTCGACGAGATCTTCGGTCGGATTCGTGAACGGGATCTCCCGTACTGGGCTGACCCTCGCCGGACGCAATCGGGCGAGATCAACCATCACGACGGCGGCCGCGGCGTCTATTTCGAAGACCCGAACGGTCACCTTCTCGAGATCATTACCCGTCAGTACGGCAGCGGCGGATGGAACCCGTGATCGCTCGGTGACGTAGACAGGCGGCGGACGCTCTGCTGGTCTCATGGCGGAACCTGAACGGTGATCTTGATCGATGAATAATAGGCGGCGACATCAGCTATATCCTCATCGCTCAAGCCCTTGGTTACGACAGTCATCTGCTCGTTCTTGCGCTCGCCTGCCTTGAATTCCATCAGCGCCTTGACAAGATAAGCCTCGTTTTGCCCTGCTATGTTCGGAGCCTCGGGCAGCTTGGCGATGCCGTCCTTGCCATGGCAAACCTGGCACTTCAGCATGATTTTTTTGCCCGAAGCGGCATCGCCTCCGGCCTCCGCAAGAGACGAACAGGCAAGCGCAGCCAGACTTACGATCAAACGCCTCACCCCGAACTCCTATATCCACAGGGAAATGAACCAGGCAGCGGCAGAACTCCGCTGCCTGGTTAAGTCTTTAATCGCCGTAGGAAATCCGCCAGACGGCCCCGGCTAAATCGTCGGACACCAGCAGCGAACCGTCGTTGAGCATTTGAACATCGACAGGACGGCCGAGATACTCTTTATTCTCGTTTAGCCAGCCGTCGGCGAACACTTCAGTTTTGTCCGCCGTGCCGTCCGCCTTGAGCGAGGTGAACATTACCCGGGCACCCACCGGGTCCACGCGGTTCCAGGAGCCGTGCTGGGTCGAGAAGATGCCACCCCGGTATTTTTCGGGGAACTGCTTGCCGGTATAGAACGACAGCCCGAGATCGGCGGCGTGAGCCTCTTGCTCGACCTCTGGGAAGATCACGCCTTCGGGCACTGTTGCGTCCTTGTACTCAACCGTACGAACTTTGCCGCCGCCATACCAGGGGAAGCCAAAATTCTGGTCGGGTCCGGTAACACGGTTCATTTCACCTGGGGGGATGGTGTCGCCCATGCCGTCGACCTGATTGTCGTTCACCCAAAGTGTCTTGTCCTTTGGGTTGAAATCCAGGCCGAGGGGATTGCGCATTCCGCGCGCATAAATTTTGCGGTCGGTACCGTCCTGCTTCATGCTTATGATGCCGCCGATGCCGAGTTTCTCGAATTCCGGGAGCAGTTCGGGCGCCGGCACATTGAACGGCTGGCCGATGGTAATATAGATGCGGTTATCGGGCCCGACGCGGCAGGTTCGGGCCGTGTGGTTGTAGCTCTCGTTGGAGGCGGGTATCAGCTCGCCCTGCTTCACGATATCGAAAGCCGCGACATCGGGACCTTCATAGAAGAACTCGGCGGCTGGGAACCATAATACGCGGTTCTGTTCGACGAGGTAGAGGTGGCCATCTCTGGAGAAACAAACGCCGTTCGGGACTGCCATTTTGATCGAAGGCGCAAAGACCTTCACGTCGTCGGCGACGCGGTCCTTGTTGCGGTCGGTCATGGAATAGACCAGCTCTTTGCGGGTACCGACGAAGGTCACCACGCCCTGTGGTCCTACAGCCATATGACGCGCGTCGGGAACGATGGCATAGAGAGTGACCTTAAAGCCGTCTGGGACTTTGACCTTCGCTGCAATGGCTTTGAGGGCTTCGGCGTTTTCCCCGGTCTGCGGGATCGGCTCCATCATCGGTGTGCCGGTAGTCTTGAAGCCGCCAAGTTTCTCGAGATTTTTGTCCTGCGCAAAGGCGGACGTTACGCAAAAGGCGGCAGCGCACGACAAAACGAAAGCGAGTTTCTTGATCACGATATCCTCCCACGTGGCCAGCTTCGCGGCATCTGTGGCAGTCAGATACAACGTTGCGGGCGGTTGCTTTATGCGAAATTTCCAGCGCCGAGCATAATCTTCCGGTCGGGACTTAACGACCGAAAGCGTTGCATAACTCAATCCCCTGAGGGTCACCGGGGACTGCAGTTGGTTGCCGCAGCAGCATAACATGTTGGCCGCCGGGTACCAACGATGAACGGCAAGCTGGTCGTGATACGATTGGTTAGAGGGAGAAGCTGGCCAGGGCTTTCAATCAGCCCTCTTGTCGGCTGACACGGCGGGCGCCGGATTGGAGTAACAGACCGAATGTGCTCCAACTAGACATGTGGAGGGGAAGGATACGTCGCTTCGCCCGGATCTCGCTTGCATTATCCTTTCGCTAGCCGTTGCGATCTTGGCTGCCTGGGCATTGGCGGACACCGAGCCTAGATAAGCACTGCGCTGGGGCGAAGCGATGCAGAAGGACCTGAGCATGCCTGAACAAAATACCCTGAGTAAACCTGAACAGATCAAGTTGAATGATGGCTCAGCCATTCCCCAGATCGGCCTTGGCGTGTGGCAGGTCGATCCGGCCATCACGAGCCAGGTGGTGAGTTGGGGAATCGAGGCCGGCTACAGATTGATCGACACCGCCGAAGGCTACCGGAACGAGGAAGGGGTCGGGCAGGCGATCCGCACGGCTGGCGTGCCGAGAGGCGAATTGTTCATCACCTCGAAGCTGCGCAACGGCGCGCATCAGCGTGACGCCGCCCTTCGGGCTTTCGACGAGACGATGAACAAGCTCGAGATCGAACAGATCGACCTGTTTCTGATCCACTGGCCAGTGCCCAGCCAGGATAAATATGTCGAGGCGTGGAAGACGCTGATCGAACTCAGGCAATCCGGCCGGATCAAGTCGATTGGCGTTTCGAATTTCAACCAGGACCATCTGGAGCGGATCATCGGCGAGACTGGTGTCACCCCCTCAGTCAACCAGATCGAACTCCATCCCCGGTTTCAACAGCGCGGCATCAGAGAATTTCACAGGACGCACGACATCCGCATCGAAAGCTGGAGTCCGCTGGGCAGCGGCCGGCTGTTGAGCGACCCGACCCTTGAAAAGATCGCCGGAAAACACCGCAAATCCGTGGCGCAAGTGATCATCAAATGGCACCTTCAGGAAGGGCTGATCGTCATTCCAAAGTCGATCCACCAGGACCGGATCGCTGCGAACTTCGATATCTTCGATTTCGAATTGGACGCGGCAGACCTCGAGCTCATTCGAGGCATGGATTCTTCGGACGGCCGCACCGGGCCGAACCCCGTCACGGCAGCATTCCTGTTCTGAGGGGGCGTGGAGGCAAGCTTGAGGAGCCGACGGCGAAGCTGCCGATCTCCCCCCTTGTGGGGGGGAGATGTCCGGCAGGACAGAGGG